>JASHUO010000801.1 GCA_030039975.1 Alphaproteobacteria bacterium | reverse complement strand
TCGCGGCCATGCTCGCCTCGCCGGTGCCGGTTGCCGCCTATGTGGCGCCGAGCGGGGCGCGGGCGGCGAGCGCCGGCACTTATATCACCTATGCCGCCGCCATCGCCGCGATGGCGCCCGGCACCAATCTCGGCGCCGCGACGCCGGTGCAGCTCGGCCTCCCGACCGGAAGCGGCACGCCGAAAGGCCAAGCCCCGGAAGACACCGAAACGCGGAAGATCGTCAACGACGCCGTCGCCTATATCCGCGGCCTTGCCGAGCTGCATGGCCGCAACGCGGACTGGGCGGAGCAGGCGGTGCGCTCGGCGGTGAGCCTGCCGGCCAGCGAGGCGCTGAAGCTCAAAGTGATCGACGTCATCGCCGCAAGCCTGCCGGATCTGCTGCGCCAGATCGACGGGCGGCAGGTCATCGCCGACGGCAAGCCGGTCACCCTCGCCACCGCGGATCTCGCGATCGTGACGCGGCCGCCGGGCTGGCACACCAAGCTGCTGGCGATCGTCACCGACCCCAACATCGCTTTCATCCTGCTGCTGATCGGCATCGCCGGCCTCGTCTTCGAATTCACCACGCCGGGTGCGATCGCGCCGGGGCTCATCGGCGTCATCAGCCTGCTGATGGCGCTCTTCGGCCTCGACCTGCTGCCGGTCGATTACGCCGGCGCCGGCCTCGTCCTGCTCGGCATCGCGCTGATGATCGCCGAGGCGCATATCGGCGCCTTCGGCGTGCTCGGCGTTGGCGGCATCGCCGCTTTCGTCATCGGCGCGTTGATGATGTTCCCGAGCGCGGCGCCCGGCTTCTCGCTGTCGCGGCCGCTGCTGGCGGCGGTGACGGTGGTGGCCGCCGGACTCTTCCTGATCGCGCTCTCGCTGCTGCTGCGCGCGCGCCGGCGGCCGGTGGTGACCGGACGCGAGGCGCTGATCGGCGCCGAAGGCGAAACGGTGAGCTGGGACACCGATCAAGGCCGCGTCCGCGTCGCGGGCGAAGTGTGGCGGGCCCGCGCGGCACGGCCGCTCACCCCCGGAACGCGCGTCAAAGTAACGCAACGACGCGGCCTCATGCTCATCGTCGAACCGATGTGACGGCAGCAACGCATAGATCTAGAAGGAGGAAGCATCATGGTCGCGTCCGTCGCCACTCTCATCGCCATCCTGGTTCTCGCGCTCATCGTCGTATCGCAAGCGGTCCGCATCCTGCGCGAATACGAGCGCGGCGTCGTCTTCACCCTGGGGCGCTATACCGGCACGAAAGGACCGGGACTCTTCCTGCTGGTGCCGGTCGTGCAGCAGATGGTGCGCGTCGATCTGCGCGTCATCGTCGACGAGGTGCCGCCGCAGGACGTGATCTCGCACGACAACGTCTCGGTCAAGGTCAACGCGGTCATCTATTACCGCGTCGTCGATCCCGAGCGCGCGGTGATCCAGGTGACCAATTTCACCGCGGCGACGAGCCAGCTGGCGCAGACCACGCTGCGCTGGGTGCTGGGCAAGCACGATCTCGACCAGATGCTGGCCGAACGCGACAAGCTCAACGCCGACATCCAGGACGTGCTCGACAAGCAGACCGAGGGCTGGGGCATCAAGGTCTCCAATGTCGAGATCAAGCGCATCGATCTCGACGAGAGCATGATCCGCGCCATCGCCCGCCAGGCCGAGGCCGAGCGCGCGCGCCGCGCCAAGATCATCAACGCCGAAGGCGAGCAGCAGGCGGCGGCGAAGCTGGTCGAGGCCGCGCGCATCCTGGCGCCGACGCCGCAGGCGATGCAGCTGCGCTATCTCGCGACGCTGTTCGACATCGCCGGCGAGCGCAGCTCGACCATCGTCTTCCCCTTCCCCATCGATCTCATGCAAGCCTGGACAAACCGCGCGGCGCCGACGGGCTGAAGCCGCCGTCAAACGAAAAACGCCGGGAGGGGACTACGCCCCCGGTGTACACCGGGAGCAATTTTTTCGTGTCGGCCGCCGGCCGCGGTCACGCGGCGATGTTGGGTATACAATGTCAAAGAGCGCGGTCGTCCCCGAAGGGTATCACAGCACCCCTTGCATGGGCGCGACGGCGGATATGGGGATGTCGTTGCTCCATGAGGATCGGTGCATCGTCTTCTGGTCATCGGCGTTCGGCCGATGGGGTCGGTGCCCTCTCGTCTTGGGGAGGGACGGATGTGCGGCCGACAGCGTAGGGTATCGACGAGCGGCGCCTCGCCGCTGAGGAGAATCCGATGGACCGCCGCGCTTGTTGGCAAACGTGGCCGCCCGCGCTGATCGCGTCTCTCTTGCTTGCCGCCTGCGCCCAAGCGCCGCGCGTCGCCGTAGCGGATCCGCCCGCTGCTCCAACGCCAACGCTGGCGGGGGCTGCCATGCCCGCGGCGTCCGCCAAGAGCGCCTGGCCGTCCGGGAGCGCGGCATGCGCCGCCCTCGCCGGCGGCGTCGCGACGACGCCGAAAGCGACCCTTGTCGCGACCACCGCATCCGTGCGGGCGTCATCGCCATCGTCGGCCGACGATCCGCCGAGTCCCGAAGCCGAGGGAGCGAAGGCTCCCGCGCCTGCGCCGGCCGCTTCTGCCGCTCCCGCCGCGGCTACCGGCGCCCCGGTGAATCTCGCCGACAAGATCAAGGACCGCGCCTCCGAGCTCGCCGCCGCGGGGACCGGGGATGAGGAGGCGGCGAAGGTCGCCGCGTCCGGGCGCACGGCTCGGGCGGCCGAACTCTACGCCGCCGCCTGGCGCGCCTCGCCGAGCGACTGGCATGCCGGCTTCGAGGCTGTCGGCCTGTGGGCGAGGATCGGCGACGACGTGCGGGCGGCGGTCCTCCTGAAGGGGATCGAGGCGGCCGCGACGGCAGCGCAGGACGACGACGTTACGCGCCGCGCTCACGCGCTGGATGCGAAATTGGGGCTCGCCTCCGCCGCGACCGAGGAAGCCGTCCGCCTCTGGCGGCGGACCTTCGCGCTCGAGAACGAGGACGGCTACGTCGAAGCCGTGGAGATCTTGCGGCGATTGCAGGCGTTCGAGCCGGCGGCCCCGGGCTACTACGTGCGCGAGGCCTCGTTCTTCGCGCGCTGCGGCGACGGGAAGAGGGCGGGGGATGCCATCGCCCGAGGCTCGGCCGCGGGCGTCTCCTACACCGGCCGCTGGGCCCCGGCCCGCGACCCGGAGCTGGCGCGCCTCTGGAGCGACCCCGAATTCGCGTCGACGATGCGCGACACGCTGGGCGATGCGGGCGTAGAGCAGTTCGAGGAGGGCGTCGCGTCGAGCGAGGCCGACGCCGGGACGGAGCGATGACCGTCGTCCGTCTCTCGCGCGGCTGGACGGCCCTGCGGGCGACAGCTCTGTGGGCCACAGCCCTTTTTGCGATCCTCGCAGCCTCCCCTTCGGAGGAGGCGCTCGGCGCCTCGGCGGGGCATGGTCTCGATTGGACGACGGCATCTCTTGCAGACGGCGCTTTCTCGGCAAGCTTCCCTGCGCCGCCGGCCGCCCGGGCGGTCAAGGGCCCGGGGCGTCTCTGGTCGGCGAGCGCCCGGGGTGAGATGTATCTCGCGCTGATGAGTCCCGGCATCGTCGCCTCGCCGGGCCTGGCGCGCGCCCTGGTCGGCGCGCTGAACGGCCGGCTCGTCGCGGCGAAAG
>JASHUO010000800.1 GCA_030039975.1 Alphaproteobacteria bacterium | reverse complement strand
GCGTCAGCGTGCCGCTGGCGGCGAGCCTCGTCGTGCTGCTACGCCGCGCCGCGCCGTTGGCGCCGGTGCCGGTGGCGGCGATGGGCGGGCTTGGCGTTGCGGCGATTGCCGCCTTCACGCTGCAATTCTTCCACCCCTTCGACGTCACGTTCATGGATCTCGGCGTCCATGCCGCGGCGGTCGCGATTGTCGTCGCTTCGGTCTCGACGTTCGAGCGCGCGGCAGAGCGGCGGCGAGGACCCAGTTCGCTGTAACGCCGACTCTCCTGCCACCAACCATCGCCTTGCCCGCGAAAAGCGGGCATCCAAGATTTCAGATGCGATGGCCGAGGCGCGCGCTCTGGGTCCCCGCTTTCGCGGGGACGGCGAAAAATTTGGAGATTCCGCTTGATTGGATGGGGATTTGCTCTATCGGCGGACGCGGGCGAGACGGCGGCTGGGCGTCACCGTCACCATGGCGATCGGGAGCGCGGCGAGCTCGAGCGCGATCGGCCGGTGATCGGACGGACCCTGATCCAAGGCGCGCGACTCGACGCAATAGAGGTCGCGGACGAGGCAGCGGTCGAGCCGGAAGGGTAGCACCTTGCGCGCGCGGTGGGTGGGCTCGCGGGGGCCGACATCGCGGAAGCCCGGCAGCACCGTGGGACCGACCGCGTTGTAGTCGCCGATGACCGCGGCCGGGCCGTCGAGCGCGCGGATGAGACGCAACAACTGCCAGCGATTGAGCAGCTGCCCATGCGAGAGATGGACATTCGCCACTGTGATCCCGCCGAGACGGACGATTTGAGCGATGCGCGGCGGCACGCGGCCCGGCATGCGCGAGACCGGCAACGGCAGCGTCTTGGGCGGCGCCAGAGCGTGCGGGCTCCAGGCGGCGAGGCCGTGGATCCGCTCCGGCAGCTTTTCCCAATAGAAATGGCCGCCGACCAGCTCGGGCAGCGCCTCCATCTCACCGGTCGCTTCCTGCATGAGCAGGAGATCCGGCCGTTCGCGGCGCACCAGCGCAGCAACGTCCTCCACTGCGGCGCCTTCGAGGCGCAGCAGGTTCCAGCTGATGACCTTCACTCCAATGTTCCCCCGAGACCGGTCCGGCAAAGGCGCGCCCCGCAACGTGGCGAGGACCGGAGCGGCAGCGGCAGCGGCATCGCGGGCAGAGGGCAGAACTTCCTCCAACATTGTGAACCACGCCCCCAGACGTCCGAAGTCGAGGCTCGACGCCGTCCGATCGGCTGATACGATGGTGATCGCCGGTGGATTTCGCAAGGGGCGGGGTGACGCGGGGTGGTGCCAAGCCGAGCGACCGGGACGGCGGCCCGCGCTCATTACCCAGCCGGAACGAATCGGATTGGAGGGAGAGATGGCCGAGCGGGTGCTCCCCATGGTGATCGGCGCCGAGGCCGAGCCGCGCGACATGCCGCTCATCGCCGCGGCGCTCGCCGCCGAGGGCTTGCCGGGCATCGATGTGCCGGCGCGGACGCTACTCTTCGTCTTTCGCGAGCCGGACGGCGGGACCATCGGCTTTGCCGGGCTCGAGCCCTTCGGCGAGGCGGCGCTGTTGCGCTCGCTCGTCGTGCTGCCGCCGGCGCGCGCCCGGGCGCAGGGCTCGGCGATCGTCGCCTGGATGGCGGAAGAAGCGCGGCGCCGCGGCATCGGCGAGATCTTCCTGCTCACGACCACGGCCGCACCCTTCTTCGAGAAGCTGGGTTTCCGCCGCATCGCGCGCGACGCGGTGCCGCCTTCGATCGCCGCGAGCGCGGAATTCACCACGCTTTGCCCGGAAAACGCGGTGGCCATGGCACGGCGATTGCGGCCGGCGACGGGCTAAACTCGGCCCTGGCTTCAGCCCTGCGTCGGACAGAGCGCAGCGATCTGGCGCACGGCCAGCGCGGGATCGACGATGGCGACGGCGAAGGTCGTGCCCTGCGTCTGCCAACCGTCTTGGCTCCAATGCGGCAGGTTCTGGACGGCGACGTAGGTGGTGCTGCCAGGCGCGACGACGACCGTCCTGAACTGGTTGGGATAGAGCTTGTCGCTGCGCACCTCGATCTCGTAGCGGCCGGGCGGCACGTCGCGATAGAAGACGCTGCCCGGCGCCGAATCGCCGACTTTTTGGCGATTGAGCGATACCGCCGTCCACTGCTGCGAATCGTAGGCCGAACCCGAGCGGAAGAAATAGAACCGCGCCATGCCGGCGGGCGGTGACGCCGAGGCCGGGCGCTCACACTGCACCGCCGTGCAGGAGAGAAGCGAGAGCGCGCCCAGCGCAAGCACGGCAAGCGAGCGAAATTTCATTGGTTTTCTCCAGCGACGCGGGCGCGCCCTGTCATCGAGCCTAGACTGATTTGGCGAGTTCCTATCCGCCGCATCGATCTGGCGCAATCCCGGCTCCGTGGGGCGATCCGGATGGCTGACGCTCAAGCCTGTGCAGCCTCTCGTCGAGCCTCCTGCGCAACCAACGTCTCGCTCGTGCGTTGATCGTTCGAGCCGGTTCCCTACTCCGATGACCGATCCCAACCCCGTTCCCGCGCCCGGCTGGCCGGGCACAGCGCCGACCTGGACGTCCAGCGCCAAGGACGTGGTCACGACCGCGATCGGCGCGAGCCGCGTCTGGGCGACGCTCGGCTTCGGCATCGTCAACGAGATCTACTGGCCCTCCGGCGGCGAGCCGCAGCTTCGCGATCTCGGCTTCATCGTCGCCGGCCGCTCGGGCTGGCACGAGCTGAAGCGCGTCAACCGCTACACCCTGTCACGGCCCAAGCCCTACATCCCGCTGCCGTGCATCGTGCATGAGGGCGTGGATTATCGCCTGACGCTGGAGCTCGTCCCGGACCCGCTGCGCGATGTCGTGCTCATCGATTTCCACCTCGAGGGCAAGGACGTCCGGCTCTATGCCCTGCTCGCGCCGCATCTCGGCGGCAGCGGCGAGCACAACAACGCCAGCGCCGGCGACGATCTCGTCGCCTGGAAAGACCATTACGCGCTTTTCGCCCGAGCCGATTGCGGCTTCTCGCAGAGCAGCGCCGGTTTCGTCGGCAGCTCGGATGGCTGGCAGGATTTCGCGCGCAACGGCCGCATGAGCTGGCGTTACACCGAGGCGCGGGACGGCAATGTCGCGCTGATGGCCGAGCTCGCGGAGAATTCCGGCACGCTGGCCCTCGGTTTCTCCAGCACCGTCGAAGGCGCTCAAACGCTGGCGCGGTCGAGCCTCGCGGAAGGCGTTGCGGCAGCACGCGAGCGCTTCATCGCGGGTTGGGAGGGCTGGGCGGAGGATCTCGCCCCGCCCGATGCGCCCGAGGCGGTGGTTGCCGAGGCCTACATCTCAGCGACGGTGCTCAGGGTCCATGACGGCAAGAGCTTTCCCGGCGCGATGGTCGCAAGCCTCAGCATTCCCTGGGGCAACACCAGCAACAGCACCGGCGGCTACCATCTGATCTGGACGCGCGATGCGGTCGAGGCCGGCTTGGCGACGCTGGCGATCGGCAAGGTCCGAGCCGCGCGCCATATGCTCTCTTACCTCCTTGCGACGCAACACGAGTATGGCGGCTGGTGCCAGAACTACTTTCCCGACGGAAAACCGTTCTGGACCGGCGTCCAGCTCGACGAGGTGGCCTTTCCGATCCTGCTTGCGGCCAGGCTCGGCGAGCAGAATGCGCTCGACGGACTCGCCGGCGTGCCGGAGATGATCTGCGGCGCCGCCCGCTACATTGTTCAACGCGGCCCGGGATCGCCACAGGACCGCTGGGAAGAGAATACCGGCATCAGCCCCTTCACCCTCGCCGTCGAGATCGCGGCGCTGGTCGCCGCCGCCGAGCATCTTCCGCCGCAGCAGGCGAGCTATGTTCTGTCGCTGGCCGATTACTGGAACGAGCGCATCGAAGACTGGACCTATGTCGAGAACGGCCCGCTCGCGGCGGGGAACGGCATCGACGGCTATTACGTGAGGCTGGCGCCGCCGGCCGATGGCGGCGGGTTGCGCGGGCGGATCGATCTGCGCAACCGCGGCGGCGAGACCATCGATGCCGCGGCGCTCGTCGGCATGGAGTATCTCTACCTGGCGCGGGTCGGTCTGCGCGAAGCCGGCGATCGGCGCATCCAGAACACGCTCGCCCTCACCGAACGACTGCTCAAGGTCGAGACGCCGCTGGGAGCGGCTTATCACCGCTACAATGATGATGGTTATGGCGAGCATGCCGATGGCGCGCCCTTCGACGGCCAAGGCATCGGCCGCGCCTGGCCGTTGCTGACCGGCGAGCGCGGTCATCTCGAAGTGCTGCTGGGCCGAGATCCCCTGCCCTGCCTCGAGGCGATGGCGCGCATGACCGGCCCCGGCGGACTCATTCCGGAGCAGGTCTGGGACAGCGCCGCCATTCCCGACCGCGGACTCTTCCCGGGCAAGCCGACGGGCAGCGCCATGCCGCTGGTCTGGGCGCATGCCGAATTCCTGAAGCTGCTCTGGGCGCGCCGGCACGGGCGGCCGATCGAATTGCTGGCCAGCGTCGAGCGGCGCTACCACGCGCAGCGCCCCGCCGCGCCGACCTGGCACTGGCGCGCCGACGCGCCGATCGAGACCCTGCCGCCGGGTCGCGCGCTTCTCGTCGAGCAGCTCGAGCCGTTCCGACTGCATTACGGTTTGGATGGTTGGCGCTCACCGAGCGACATCGATTCGCAACCGCTCGGGCTCGGGATGCATGGCGTCCGGCTCGACGCATCGCTCCTCCAAGGCCACGGGGAGCTCGACTTTACCTGCTATTTCTCCGAGCGCGGCGTTTGGCAGGGCATCGACCATCGCGTCGCGCTGCGTCGCGAAGCGTAAGCGATCGGCGGGCGGATGCTGCAGTGCCGCAATCGCCGGCAGCGGTGAGTTGTCCACAGCCCGCGCGCAGCGCTACTGCTCGCCGTCATTATCGAGCATAACGAACAAGCACCCGTGAACCTCAGCTGCTAGGCTCCCTCTTTGTCGACGAGGGGAATGCTGATGACGCTCGAGGCCTGGAGAGATCGCATTGCGGAGCTGCGCGAGCTGGCTGCGTCGACAACGGATTTGCACCGCAAGCAGCGTTATCTGGAACTTGTCGAGCGATGGGAAGAATTCGCCCATGAGCTCGAGCATGCGCGCGAAGACGAGAGAGTCCGCATCGGCGCATGACGCGCCTTTGGGCCGATGAGCTCGGCAAGATAACGCGATCGACGATCACATAAGCGGCAACGCCGGGGCGGCCACGGTGCGTGGTCATCCCCGGCGTTGCGCCTGCCGATCACCGCCTTCGCCGAAGCGTTTCCTCACTGCACAACGATCTTTCCCTGCATGTGCGGATGGATCGAGCAGATATATTGATAGGTTCCAGCCTTGTCGAAGGTGACGGTGAAGCTGTCGCCGGTGTCGAGCGCCTGCGACTTGAAGGCCACCGGACCCTCATCGCTCTTCACCGTGTGCACGTCATCGTCCTTGTTGGTCCAGGTCACCGTGGTGCCGCGCTTCACCGTCAGCGTGCCGGGACCGAAGGCGTAGTTGTCGATCGTCACCGCAGCTTTGGCATCTGACGCTGCAAGCCCTGGACGCATGTAGAACGCGCCGCAGATGAGCGCGACCAGCATTGCTGCGCAAAGCAGCGTCGTTGCCAAATTCTTCCGATACACCGTCATCGCGGCACCTCAGGCCTGGAGCGGCGCGTCGCGGAGCGCAACGCGATCGGCGACGACATCGATGCGCCGCACGCCCAGCATCGCTTTGAGCTTGTCGGCCGGCACCTTGAGCGGGCCGGGCCCGGGGCCATCACCAGGTGCCGGCTGCGGGAAGGCGGTCGAGTAGGCCGTGTGGTAGGTCACATTACCTTCGACCTTCTGGATCACCTGATGGATGTGACCGTTGAGCACCGTGACCGAGCCGAACCGCTTCACGTAGTCGAGAGCGGGCGCCGCGTCTTCCGTGCCCCAGCCCCATTGCGGATAGATCGACCACAGCGGCATATGGGCGAGGATGATGATCGGCGTGCTGGCGCTGCGGCTCTTCAGATCGTCCTCGAGCCATTCGCGCTGCGCCGCGCCGAGCATGCCTTGACCGCCGCCCTTGAGGCCGACGACGTTGACCAGAGCGACGAAATGCGCGCCATGCATGTCGAAGCTGTACCAGCCGCCGGTGTTCTTGGCGCGGCCAAAGCGCTCGAAGAACAGCTTTCCGTCATCCTCGATCGTGTCGTGCTCGCCCGGAATGTAGAAGGTGTCGAGCTTCGCGCTCTTCATGATCTCGGCGGCGGTGTCGAACTGCTCGGGCTTGGCGAGATGGCTGACATCGCCGGTATGCACCATGAAGGCCGGCCGCGCCGCGGTGATGCGGGCGAGCGCCTCGGTCAAGGTTCCATTCGGATTCGGGTTGGCCGGCGCCTTGAACCCGATATGCGTGTCGCTGATCTGGGCAAAGCTGAAGCTTCCGGCCTCCGCCGCAACCGCCTCGCCGTCGAGCCGTAGCGCTTTCGGAACGCCGCCCGACATCGTCCACAGCACACCCGCGCTGCCCCACATCAGGCATTGCATCGCGCGCCGGCGGTTCATGCCGCGCGCGTCTTTCACATCTTCGCTCATCCTCTGACCTCTCGATCTGCACCAGGGTTCCGCCGCCTCTCGTCCCGGACGCCCGCGGCAAAGCCGGCCAAGGGACCGGCCCCGGGAAGGCTGAGACGGGCGCCGACGCCTCTGCGACGCCGTCGTCGCGGATCAGGATTGGGCGGGGGCGCCGGTTATTCGCGGTCGGAGGAAAATTTTTTCGGGAATAAAACCGCCCCCGTGCCGATCTATACTCATTCGATGGGACAGGATTCCGCCTTTGCCGCGGTGGCGCTGCCGCATCTCGATGCCGCGTTCAATCTTGCACGCTGGCTCACCGGCAATCGGGCCGATGCAGAAGATGTGGTTCAGGAGGCGATGGTGCGAGCCTTGACCTATTTTCCGAGCTTCCGTGGCGGCAGCGCGCGCGCCTGGATCCTGCAAATCGTGCGCAACGCCGCCTATGCCGCGCTGAAGGCGCGGCAGGGCGAGCGCTTCATTCCCAACAATCCCGACGGCGAGGCGGACATCATCGAGGCAATCCCGGATACATCGGACGACCCGGAGACGGCGCTCATCCGCGCCCGGGATCTAAGCCGGATCGACGCGATGATCGCGCAGCTCCCGATCGAATTGCGCGAGACCCTGATCCTCCGCGAGATCGAGGAGATGTCCTACCGCGAGATCGCCCAAGTGACCTCGGCGCCGATCGGCACGGTGATGTCGCGGCTGTGGCGCGCGCGGCGCCTCCTGGTCCAGGCGGCAGAACGGGGTGACAAGTCATGAGCGCCGCGAATTGCGACAAGGCCCTGCTGCTTCAGGCGGAGTTCGACGGCGAGCTCGACGCGGCGGAAGCGGCCGAACTCGCGCGGCACCGCGCCGATTGTCCGGAATGCCGCGCGAACTGGGCGACGCTCGTCGCCGCGGGCGAGGCAATGCGCGGGGCGAGCCGTCATCGCGCCCCGGACGCGCTGAGCCGCGCCATCGCGGCGCAAATCGGCAGCGCGCCCCTGGGGGTACCGCGCCGCTGGTCCTATCGCTGGCGCGAGGCGGCAAGCTTTGCGGTCGGCGCTGCGCTCGCGGCAGCGATCGTGCTCGCCGTGCTGCCGCGGCAGCAGGGGGAAGGCATCGTCGGGTCTCTGGTGGATGATCATGTGCGCGCGCTGCAGCCGGGCCATCTCACCGACGTGCTGTCGACCGATCAGCACACGGTGAAGCCATGGTTCGACGGCAGGCTCGACTTCGCCCCTCCGGTCAAGAATCTCGCGGCCCAGGGTTTTCCCTTGATCGGCGGCCGCCTCGATTATCTGCGCGGCCACCCCGTCGCGGCGCTCGCCTACTCGCGCGGCAAGCACCTGATCGATCTCTTCGTCTGGCCGGAGGCCAACGGACCGGTCGCACCCGCCAGCGCCACGCGCGACGGCTACAACGTCATCCATTGGACGGCCGACGGGATGTCGCTCACCGCCGTCTCCGACGTCGAGCGCGACCAGCTCGAAGCCTTCGTCCGCGAGTGGCAACACGCGCCCTGACGGCGCGCCGACCGCCGGCAGGCAGGGCTTTCGCATACGGATTCACCGCGGAGGTAATTCACCACAGAGACGATGAGACAGTGAGAGGCCTTGTCGCGCGCAGCGCGTCAAGCATTCCCCTCACTGTCTCATCGTCTTCTCTGATTGCGGTCTGCTGTGCAAGCCCTCCTGCAACGCACGGTTCCCGCGGGGTTCGCGCTTCTCTTCGAGGTCGGCGCTGGGCCGCCTCAGGATGGGGTCCGAGGGCGAGCGGCGCGATCTCTGTGGTGATTTTTCTGGCGGGCTCCCGAGACGGACGCGAATCGCCCGGGCGTCGACTCCCGTCTACTCCGCAGAGGCGGCGCGCGGTGCGATCGTGCCGGCGCGGATCGCGCGTCCCGCTGCGACGACGCCGAAGACGATATCCGCCGGCAGAATCGCCTCGTGATCGGCGCGATCGAAGGGGTGCTCGTAGGTCTTGACGATGCCGGTGACCGGACGGCGCAAATCCTCGAGCGCGGCGCGGATCTTCGGTCCATCGGTCGAGCCTGCCTGCTCGATCGCGGCGGCGAGCACGCGCATCGAATCATAGCCCTGCGCCGCCGACATGGGCGAGGCGATATGCGGTCCGAACTTGGCCGCAAAGGCCTTCAGGAACGCGGCCTGAGCCGGGGTGCGCGCCTCTTCGATGAAGGT
>JASHUO010000799.1 GCA_030039975.1 Alphaproteobacteria bacterium | reverse complement strand
GGCCGATCCCGCCGCAGCGCTGGTCGTTAACGAGTACGGCATCCTCTACGACACGCCGGAAGAAGAGCAAAAGCGAAACGCGGTGCTGCGGCTGCTCGAGCGCATGCGGCGCAAGGGAACGCCAGTGGACGCGCTTGGCGTCGAGGCGCATCTCGATGCCGGCGGCGCACCGTTGTCGGCGACGAAGCCGCGGCGCTTCTTCGCCGATGTCGCTTCGCTTGGTCTCGAGCTGCAGCTCACCGAGCTCGATGTGACGGACGAGCATGCGCCGGCACCGATCGCGCCACGTGACCGGATGGTCGCCGAGGCTTATGCGCAGTTTCTCGATGCGGTGCTGGCCGAACCGGCGGTCACCGTCCTCCTCACCTGGGGGCTTTCCGATCGGCATAGCTGGATCGTACGTCGTGAATGCAGCGAAGCAGGCTGGCGGAAGGATGGCTTGCCGCCGCGGCCGTTGCCGTTCGACGCGGAGTTGCAGCGGAAACCGGCGTGGTATGCGCTCGCTTCGGCGCTTGAAGGCGCGCCGATGCGGGCGGCGTCGCGATTCTTGCCGCGGCGCGCTTGATCGAGATCCCCTAAGGCGCGCAGGTCATGCTGCTGCCGGTGAGGGCGGCGTCGACGGTCGACAAATCGCCCGACGGACATTCCAGCCAGAGCGGCGCCGTGGCGCCGGCAGCTGCTCCCGTCGGCGAGGCTGCGGGAGCGGCAGCTGTACCGGAGCTGTTGCTTGTCGTCGCCACGCCGGTATTGGCAGGCGCATTCGAAGTGCTGGCACCGAGCGCCGGACTGGCGGTTGAGATGCTTACCGAGCCGATTGTACTCCCGCTGCCGGACAGTGGGGAAACAGCCGTCGTCGGAGAGCCGGTGGTGACCCCAAGGTTGTTGCCGGCGGAGCCAAGCTGCACCGAAGAGATCGAGCCGCCAGGCAGCGCGGTTGTCGTCGTTGCCGCCGACGTTGCGGCCGTAGTCGTGGGAGACGCAGTGAGGCTGCTCGTTGGAGAGCCGATGGTCTGGGCCCGCGCCGCCGTTGCAACGCAACCGAGGCAAAGGAGCACCTCGAGGAGGGCCGACAGGTATCGCGAAGTCAGCATCACGAATGCTTTCGCCAGAAGCTGTCACGCTCCAAACGGCATATCTGCGCCGCCGTTCCACGGATGAGGCGCTCTTTTCCGACGCCGCGGCGGGCGAACGCTATGGCAGCAGTTTCTGGTGAACCGTGTCGAGCGTGGTGTCGGGTAGGGGAGCGCTCGCGGCAACGCGGAAACGGCGGGTGTCCTGCAACAGAAACGCGGCACCCTGTGCGTTGGGCGGTGGCTTGAAACGCGTGAACGCGGTGTCGTCCACATCCTTTAGCCAACAGACCGGCCGCGCATCGGGCGTTCTGCTGGCGATCTCGAGATGGTCGATCTCAACATTGCGGGCATGGCGCATGAACAGCGCTTGCGCTGGCAGCGGGCCGAAGCGGCTGGGCTCGGGATAGGCGGTCTCTGCTTCCGGCGGATCGATGGCGGCGCGCTCGGCCGAGACGCCGCCGCGCTGCACGAGATAAACGTTTGAGATCATAACGTCTTCGACGAAATGCCCGGGAATGCCGCTGATGATGGCCGGCATGGCGTTTGCCGGCGCATCGCAGATGACATCGCTGATGATGATCCGGCGCATCGTTCCCGGCGTGATACCGGGCGGCCCTCTGAGGCGCGCGCCGAGGCGCAGAAAGAACGGCGCGTTGCGGATGTCACGCATCGTGACGCCGGTGACGCTGATATCCTCGACCGCGCCGCCATCCACCGTCTCGAGCGCGAAGCCGCGGCAGCTTTCGAAGGTGCAGTTGCTGATGCTGATGTTCTTGAACCCGCCATTGGATTCGGTGCCGAGCTTGATGCGCCCCGTGGGTACTTGGCGCGTCGCGGCGGCGAGCGGCTCGAACGTCCCGTCGAGCATCGTGCCGAGCTGGTAGCCGGTGACGTGGCAGCCGCTGATGGTCACGTTCTCCGTGGCGCGCACCTCGCCCAGCGTGAAGGAGCTTTTGAGGCAGATGCCGTCATCCGAGGGCGAGTTCACACTGCAATTCGAGATATGCACGTTGCGGCACGCATCGATGTCCATGCCGTCGCGGTTGGTGTCGATCGAAATTCCATCGATGGCAAGGTTGTCGACGCCGGTGGCGAGGATGCCGAAATGGCCACCGGCAAGGATGGAGAAGTCGCGCAAGATCACGTTACGGCAGCGTTTCAGCGCGATCGCTTTGTCGCCGGCGCCGGGCGCATCGGCGGCCGGCAATCCCGCCTCCGGCCATTCGCCCCGGCTCAAGCCGCGGCCCCAGATCCGTCCCGGGCCGAGCAGCGCGACATCGTGCAGAGTCTCGCCCCAGATTAGGCTGTTATGCCAGTGGTTATGGCCGAAATCCTGATAGGCCTCCCAGGGAGCATTCGATTCCGCGGCGTCGTAGCCGGGCGGGGTCGCCGCCAGAAGGGTTGCGCCCGGCTCGAAGAGGAGCGTCACGAAGCTGGCCAGGCGGATCGAATAGCAGGCGTAAGTGCCGGCAGGGAGGCGCACCACACCGCCCCCGGCTGCGGCGGCCGCGGCGATGGCGCGGTTGATGGCGGGTGAATCGATGCTTTTGCCGTTGCCCGAAGCGCCGAAAGACCTGATGTCGAAATTTCCGTCGGCGCCTGCTGCCGTTGCCGCATCGAGCCGGGCCGCCAGCGCGCCACCGGCGAGGCCGAGCGCCGCAAGCCACAGAAAATCCCGGCGTTCCGTGTTCACTCCAGCGATCCTATTCCGCGCTTTTCCGCCGCAGCTTCCGCAACGGCGCCAGACCTCCCGGCAGCGCTTTTTCGGCCTCGGCTTCAAGCTCGCCCTGGTGGCGGCGCAGGTAGAAGACCGCCGCGAGGATAGCCATGGCCGCAACGCCGCCAATGATGATGCCAATCGGTCCAGCCAAATGACGGGCTTCCTTGCCGAGATAGTATGCGCCCGAGCCATAGAGCAGGCTCCACAGAACGGCGCCGACGGCGTTGAAGGCGAGGAAGCGCGGCCAGCGCATGCGATTGGCGCCGGCGATAAAGGCGGCAAACGCGCGCAGCAGCGACACGAAGCGACCGAAGAAGACGATCGCGCCGCCATAGCGCAGGAAGAGGTACTGTCCCAGTTTGATCCGGGTTTCGTTGAGTCCGATATAGCGCCCGTAGCGCAGCACGAGGCGATAGCCCAGCGCGCGCCCAAGCCAGAAGCCGATATTGTCGCCGAGGATCGCGCCCGTGGCGGCGGCGGCGATGACGAAGGCGATATCGAGCTCGTGGCTGGTGCCCGCGATGACCGCCGCGGCGATCAGCGTGGCCTCGCCGGGGAGCGGTATCGCCATGCTCTCCAAAGCGATGATTGCAGCAACGGCCCAGTAGCCGTAGCTGTGCAGGAGATGTGGGACGTCGCCCTGAGAGAGGAACGGCATCACGGGAAGGGCGCTCCGTCGCATGGCGCGCATCCGGCGCGCTCCTGGGCCGCAGCTGGTAGTGAAGCGAGAGGTATCGCTTTTAGCGAGAGCTGGTCGGCGAAAATTCCTGATTTCGACCGCATTGGACTGTGCGATCCTAACCAAATGGGGCGAGCGCGGCGAACGACCGGCCGCCCGAAAGGGAGGAACCGATGTCCTACGATCTCCTGATCAGGAACGGCGTCGTGGTGGACGGGACGGGTCGGCCCGGCCGGCGCGCCGATCTCGCCATCCATGACGGCAAGATTGCGGAGATCGGCCCGGTGAGCGACGGTGCCAAGCGGGTGATCGACGCCTCGGATCTGGTGGTCGCGCCCGGCTTCATCGATCCGCACACCCACTACGACGCGCAGATCTGTTGGGATCCGGAGATCTCGCCGTCGTCCTGGCACGGCGTCACCAGCGTCATCATGGGCAATTGCGGTGTCGGCATCGCGCCCTGCCGGCCGGCCTCGCGCGAGGTCGCAATGCGCGATCTCGTCAATGTCGAGGCGATCCCCTATGAGGTGCTGGACAAGGGAATCACCTGGGACTGGGAGACCTTTCCGCAATATCTCGCCACGGCCCGGCAGCGCGGCTCGGCCCTCAATCTCGGCTTTCTCGCGCCGCTGACGCCGTTCCGTCATTTCGTCATGGGCGAAGCTTCGATCGAGCGCGCGGCGACGGAGGAGGAGACTGCCCGCATCAAGGCGCTGCTGAAGGAGGCTGTCGCCGCCGGCGCGCTTGGCTTCTCGACGACGGCGCTGACGCAGCATATCGGTCACCAAGGCCGCCCGCTGGCCTGCCGCAACGCCAGTCGCGACGAGATGAAAGCCTATTGCAATGCGCTGCGCGAGCTGGCGGCAGGCACGATCGAGATCGCGCTCACGCCGCGCGTCTCCGTCGTCTCGGACGAGGATTATGCGCTG
>JASHUO010000798.1 GCA_030039975.1 Alphaproteobacteria bacterium | reverse complement strand
TTTGTCACCTTGAAGCCGGGAGCGACCGCCACGGCCGACGACCTCATCCGCTTCTGCCGCGACCATCTCGCGCATTTCAAGGCGCCAAAACGGGTCGCCTTCGGGCCGCTGCCGAAGACCTCGACCGGCAAGATCCAGAAATTCCAGCTGCGCGAGCAGGCCAAAGCTCTGCCCTAGGCGCCGCGCGGGCGGCAGCCCAGACTGGAAACCCTAATAGAGGGTCGATTAAACGGGTTTAGCTATCAAGCCTGAGCAGTGTGCTCGAGACTGAATATTTCGTCTTTTATACGGAGTTTTTGGCGCTTCAGGTCGGCGAGGACTTCGACATTGGGCATCGGACGGCTGATTTCCTGATCGATGGCCTCCTCCAGGCTGCGGTGACGGGCCCGGAGGGATTCGACTCGATCCTGCAGCGACATGGCTCCTCCTAATCCTGAACAAGACGAGGGCTGCTGACGGCTCCATGCTAACGCCGATTGGAGCGCCGTACCAACAGAGATATGCTCGCCCCCGGCGGCGTTCCAGCACCGCCGAAAGGATAAAGATGTCTGCGTCAACTCGCCTCATCATCGGCATCAGCGGCGCCTCGGGGGTCACCTATGGCGTGCGGCTGCTCGAGATCCTGCGCGACCTGCCGGTTGAGACCCATCTGGTCATGACCAAGGCGGCGGAGGTGACCTTGGCGCATGAGACCGGGCACAAAGTGGCCCAGGTGCAGGCGCTGGCGGCCCACGCCTATGCCGTCACCGACATCGCCGCGGCGATCGCTTCGGGCTCGTTTCGCACCTGCGGCATGATCGTCGCCCCCTGCTCCATCCGCAGCATGTCCGAGATCGCGCATGGCACGACCTCGACCCTCCTCACCCGCGCCGCCGACGTCACCTTGAAAGAGCGGCGCCCGCTGGTGCTGATGGTGCGCGAGACGCCGCTCCATCTCGGCCATTTGCGCAGCATGACGGCACTCGCCGAGATGGGCGCGATCATCGCCCCGCCGGTGCCCGCCTTCTATGCCGAGCCGGCGACGCTCAACGACATGGTCGATCACACGCTCGGCCGCCTGCTCGACCTTTTCGGGCTCGAGGCGCCGCAGGTAAAGCGCTGGGGCGAGCCCGACCCAGCGCCGGCGGCCTTGCGCCCGCTGCGCCGCACCAAGCCGGGCTGACGCCACGCGTCAGCGGCTGCGCGCCGCCGCCAGCCAAATGCCGCCGCCGATGAGACAGAGCCCGCTCGCGCGCGATACCAGGCGGATGCGGCGGCGCGACAGCAGCGTGCCGGCGCGGCCGATCAGCAGCGCATAAGCGCTGTCCGACAGCGCCGCCACCGCCATCGCCGTGAGCGAGAGCAGCACGACCTGGCCGACATAGGCGCCGTGCGGGTCGACGAATTGCGGGATGAAGGCGCCGAAGAACAGCAACATTTTTGGATTGCTCAAGGCGACCAGCATGCCCTGCAGCAGAAAGCCGCCGCGCGGTCGCGGTGCGCGCCGCGCCTCGTCCAGAGCGCCCGAGGCGCGGAGCAGCTTCACGCCGATCCACACGAGATAGATGGCGCCCAGAAGGCGCAGCCAATCGAACCACCAGCCCATGGTGGCGATGATGGTCGAAAGACCGACAACCAAAAGCCCCATCATCAGCCCGAGGCCAAGCTGCGTTCCCGCGACATTGAGCAAGCCGGCGCGCGAGCCATGGGTAAGGCTGTTGGCGACGATGAGCGTCACCGTCGGTCCCGGAATGATGGCGATGAGCGCGCAAGCGACGAGATAGGCGAGATAGGCTTCGAGCGACATGGGATCGATCCTCCGCGGCGCCGGGAGCCGGCAGCGATATTCTTGCGCTCTATCCTAGAGGCGCCGCCGGCGTTTCCAAGGACTCGCTCGGAGCGCAGGCAGGGCTATGCCCGCCGCGCCGCTGGTTGCGGAGCGGCACGGCCGCGCCGCATCAGGTGGCCGAGGATCTCGCCTTCGATCGCCGCCAGTTTCGCATCGCCTCGGGGCCGCGGTCGTCGATGCTCGATGCGACGCTCCAGGCTGATCGCGCCGCCTTCGAGCACGATGACGCGATCAGCGAGCGCGACGGCCTCGCCCACGTCGTGCGTGACCAGCAAAGCGGTGAAACCCTGGGCGCGCCATACCTCTTCAATCAGATCCTGCATCTCGAGCCGTGTCAGGGCGTCGAGCGCGCCGAGAGGCTCGTCGAGCAGCAGCAGGCGCGGCCGCGAGACCAGAGCGCGCGCCAGCGCCACGCGCTGGCGCTGGCCGCCCGACAGCACCGCGGGCCAGTCGCCGCTGCGGCCGTCGAGCCCGACCGAGCGGAGCGCAGACAGCGCGGCCGGTCGCCAAGCCCCTGTTTGCCCGATCCCGACATTGTCGATGACGCGGCGCCACGGCAACAGCCTGGCATCCTGGAACATGATGCGAGCCTCGGGCACCTGGCTAGCGACCGGGTTGCCCCCCACCGAGATGCTTCCCTGGGTCGCCGTGTCGAGCCCGGCCACCATGCGTAACAGCGTGCTCTTGCCGCAGCCGCTATGGCCGACGATGGCGAGAAATTCGCCGGGCTCGACCGCGAGCGAGAGTTCGTGGAGTACCTTGTGCTCGCCGAAGCTCTTGCCGATACCATCGAGCCTGACCTCGAGCCCGGTTCGGCTCGCCGGCACCGACGCATGTCTCGTCTCAATCCAGCTCTCGGCTGCGGCGTCGAAGGCACGCAAGAAGCCGCGATCGCTCATCTGGTTTGGTGCCATCAGGGAGCTCCACGCTGGAAGGCGGGGTGCCA
>JASHUO010000797.1 GCA_030039975.1 Alphaproteobacteria bacterium | reverse complement strand
GAGCTGCCCATGGTCGGTGCCGCCGCCGCCGTCGCGAACGCGGTCTATCACGCCACCGGCAAGCGAATCAGGGATTACCCGATCCGCATCGAGAAGATGATGGAGGCTTGAGCAGCGGCGTGCCTCGCTTGTGCGGTCGGGAGTGTACATAAGTCGCGGCACCACACTTTGCCCGCGAAAGCAGGCAACCCGTGCCTCAAATTCGGTGGACGGAGCGCTTCTTCCCGGGTTCTCGCTTGCGCGAGAATGGCGGGACGCTGCTCTCGCTCATCAGCGCCTCGAAAACCTTCAGAGGGCGCAGGTCAAGTGTCCGAAACGGCATACTCAACATTCACGACAATGATATGGTAGATAATAATTATAAATTGTGACGGATAACTTGACTTGTCTATGGTTCCTCTCAAGCAACAATGCGGTGCGCGGGTCTTAGGAGCAGCGGGGGGTTTATGTCGATGATATCGGCGCGCATCGAGCGCCTTCCATTCGCAGGCTTCCACAAGCGCCTGCTGTTGATGGGCGGGCTGGGCTACATGTTTGACGCGATGGACGCCGCCGTGCTGGCCTTCATCCTGCCGGTGTTGCGCATCGCCTGGGGGCTGTCCAGTGTCCAGATCGGCCTGCTCGGCAGCAGCACCTATATCGGCTTTCTGTTCGGCGCCCTGCTCGCCGGTACGCTGGGCGATCTGTTCGGCCGCCGCGCGGTGATGATATCTGCGCTGGCGTTCTATTGCGCGGCTTCGCTTGTGAGCGCGACCGTGAACGATTGGCCATCCTTCTTCGCTACCCGCATCGTCGCGGGCATGGGCACGGGCGCGGAGAGTGCGATCATCGCTCCGTATCTCGCGGAATTCGTGGCGCGGCGCTTCCGGGGAAGTTTTACGGGCGCGCTGGCGGGCTTCTTCTCCTTCGGCTTCATAGCAGCGGCCCTGCTCGGCTATTTCATCGTGCCCGCGCAGGACAATGGCTGGCGCATCGTGCTGGTGATCACCGCGATGCCCGTGGTCATGTTGCTGTGGTGGCGCAGGGCGCTGCCCGAATCGCCGCGCTGGCTCGAAAGCCGGGGCAGGCAGAAGGAAGCCGAAGCCATCCTGGACAGGATCGAGGCCAGCTTTGCGCGCGATGGCCACGTGCTGCCGCGGCCGGTCGTCGAGGTAACTGCGCCTGCCGGCAAGCCTGGAACGCTCTTGACCAATTTCGTGGCTCTGTTGGCCGGCCGGCAGGCGCGCATCACCATCATGACCTGGATCATGTGGCTGTCGATCACCTTCAGCTATTATTCCTTTTTCGTCTGGATTCCCGGCCTGCTGGTCCAGAATGGCATGAGCATCACCAAGAGCTTCTCGTACTCCTTGGCGATCTTTTGCGCGCAGACGCCGGGCTATTTCAGCGCCGCCTGGTTCAACGAGCGCATCGGCCGGCAAGGTACAATCGCGACCTACATGCTGCTCGGCGGCGTCAGCGCGCTGGGGCTCGCGTTCGCGCAGAGCGATCGAGCGATCGTACTTGCCGGCATCTGCCTGTCCTTCTTCATGAACGGCACCTATGCGGGGGTCTATGCCTACACGGCCGAGATCTTCCCGACGGCGGTCAGAACCACGGGCGCAGGCCTTGCCTCGGCGATCGGCCGCATCGGCGCAATCATCTCGCCAATTCTGGTCGGGTATCTCTATCCTAATTTCGGCTTTGCCGGCGTGTTCGGGGTTACCACCAGCGTCCTTCTGCTCGGCGCCGCGGCGGTTGTGCTGATGGGCATACCGACGCAAGGACGCTCGCTGGAAGATATTGCGGCGAATGAAGTCGCATGACCCTGCGCGAGAAGACGAAGCGACATGTCGATCCCCTGTTGGATGCGGCCGCGGCTGCGCACAGCAGCGTGGATCAGCCGGCGGCGCTGTTCGCGGCGCTGGACCGAGCTTTGGCGTCCGCCATCGGCCACAAGCTGTTCACCATCCTGGCCTATGACGACGGCAGTCGGGAAGCTGCGCGTCTCTATTCGAATCATCCCGCATCCTATCCAACGGGGGGGCGCAAGCGGCTGGCACCAAGCCCGTGGACCGAGGCCGTTCTGGACCGTGGTGAGGCTTATATCGGCTATACACTGGAAGATCTGCGTAACGTTTTTTCCGACTACGAACTGATCGGCTCTCTCGGCTGCGAGAGCGTGCTCAACATGCCGGTCCGCTGGCGAGGACGCACGCTCGGCTCGCTCAATCTCCTCCATGAAGCGGGCTGGTACGACGAGGACGATGTCGCTGTGTGCCGTCCCTTCGCTCAACTCGCGCTGCCCGCGCTACTCACTCTCGCTTCGCCTTGATCACCGGAAACCGCCATGCCCACGATCCTATTCAAGAATGCCGCCCTGCTCGATCCGCTGCAGCCTGACCTGCACGAGGGACATCACGTGCTGGTCGAGGACAGCCTGATCAAGGAGGTGTCGGACCGGCCGCTGCAGGCGAGCGTGGATCAGATCATCGACCTGAAGGGCAAGACGCTGATGCCGGGCTTGATCGATCTGCACGTGCATGCGGTCGCGGTGGAGCTCAATCTGGCACAGCAGATACACATCCCGAACGTGCTGGTGACGCTGCGCTCGGCACGCTTGCTGCGCGGAATGCTGCGGCGGGGCTTCACCACCGTCCGCGATGCCGGTGGCGCCGGCTACGCCTTGAAACAGGCGATTGACAGCGGGCTGACCGATGGTCCGAGGCTATTCGTTTCCGGCCGGGCGCTCAGCCAAACCGGTGGGCACGGCGATATGCGCGCGCGCTCGGATTATCTGCCCGACGCTACTCCATGTGCCTGCTGCGTGCGCGTCGGCGCGCTGGCGCGTGTAGCCGATGGTGTCGATGGCGTGCGCAAGGCGGCCCGCGAGGAGCTCTTGATGGGCGCCGACCAGATCAAGATCATGGCCTCGGGAGGCGTCGCCTCGCCCACCGATCCGGTTGGCGCCCTCGGCTACTCCGAGGACGAGATCCGGGCCATCGTCGCGGAGGCGCGGGCGCGCCAGACCTACGTGCTTGCCCATGCCTACACGGCCGAGGCCATCGCCCGCGCCGTGCGCTGCGGTGTGCGCACCATCGAGCACGGCAATCTCGTCGATCTTCCCACCGCACGCCTGATGGCCGAAGCGCGAGTCTACGCCGTCCCGACGCTCGTCACCTATGAGGCCCTGGCCAATGAGGGGGCCCACTATGGCCTGGCCCCGGAGAGCGTCGCCAAGATCGCCGACGTGCATGATGCGGGCCTGAGCTCGCTTGGAATCTTTCGCGAAGCCGGCGTGAAGATGGGCTTCGGAACCGACCTTCTAGGGCCGTCTCAGCGCCTCCAGAGCGAGGAGTTCCGCATCCGCGCCGAAATCCTCGGTCCGCGCGAGGTCATCGCCAGCGCGACGGTAATCGGCGCCGAGGTGTTGGGCATGGAGGACAAGCTCGGCCGGATCGTGCCCGATGCCTGGGCTGATCTGCTGGTCGTCGAGGGGAACCCGCTCCGCGACGTGGCGTGCCTGCTCGGCCAGGGTGAGCACATACCCCTGGTGATGAAGGCAGGCAAGATCCAGTTCGATAACTTGAAAGCATAGCCGCCAGATTGTGCAGCACCCTGGTCAGGCCGTGCGCCTTTCAGCTCTCCCCATATCCCGGCGGCGGGACGAAGGCGCGGTGCTCGCGTTCGAGCAGGCGCGCCAGGCGCAAGCAGGTGTAATCGCCGTATTGCGGACCGATGATCTGGACGCCGCTCGGCAGCCCCGCGGGCGAGAGCGTCGCCGGCGCCACCGTCGCAGGGAGATAGAAGAGCCCGGCATACCCCGCCCAGAAGAGCTGCTCGCCCATCGGCCGCGCTTTGCCGTTGATGGTGAGGCTGCGGGTGAGCGGGTCGCCTTCGTGGTTGTGCGGGAAGGCGGTGGTGGTCACCGGCGGGCACAGCAGCACATCCCAGTCGCGGAAGAACTCGGCCCAAGCGAGCCGCATGCGGTGCCGCGCCTCGTTGCCGACGAGCCAGTCGCGGTGGTGCAGCGTGGCGGCGCGCAGGCTCTGCGCCGCGCCACTCGTGTCGTTGCGATCGAGCGTGGCGACCTTCTCGAGATTGGCGCGGAAGACATCGTCGGGCGAGCGTCCCGACATGGCGGCCATGAGCAGGCGGCGGAAGAGACGGTCAACCTCGAGCGTGTCGAGCGCGGGCCGCGCGCTGTCGCTCACTTTGGCGCCGGCCTTGGCGAGCGTGTCGGCGACGCTTTGGATGCCGTCCTGCACGGCGCGATCGACTTCGGCATGCGGCACGCTCAGCAGCACCGCGACGCGGAAATCGGCGAGACGCTCGTGGCGCGGCTTCGGCAGCTCGAGGCGCCAGCCCGCACCGTCAATCGGGTCGGGCCCGGCCATCGCGGCGAGCGCCACTTCGAGATCGCCGGCGCTGCGCGCCATCGGCCCCACCACCGAGATGTCGGTCGTGGCGACGCGGCCGGCGA
Source organism: Alphaproteobacteria bacterium (assembly GCA_030039975.1). Classification (GTDB taxonomy): domain Bacteria; phylum Pseudomonadota; class Alphaproteobacteria; order ATCC43930; family CGMCC-115725; genus DAHUYF01. The sequence goes on along the minus strand of JASHUO010000797.1, from coordinate 4,847 downwards.
GGGCATGGCCGCGCGGCGACACCACGCCCCAGGTCGGCTTGTGCGCGTAGACGCCGCAATAATGCGCGGGGTTGCGCAAGGAGGAGCCGATATCGCTGCCCGCCTCGAGACCGGTGAGCCCGGCCGCCAGCGCTGCGGCTGAGCCGCCCGAGGAGCCGCCCGGGCCGCGCGTCACGTCCCAGGGATTGTTGGTGACGCCGTAGACGGCGTTGTAGCTCTGAAAATCCGACAGCATCAGCGGTACGTTGGTCTTGCCGAAGAGCACGGTACCGGCGGCGGCGAGGCGATCGACGGCGAGCGCGTTGCGCTGGGCGATGCTGTCTTTGAACTCGGGCGCGCCCCAGGTGGTGGGCAGCCGGGCGACATCGTAGGACTCCTTGACCGTGATCGGCACGCCGTGCAGCGGTCCCCAGATCTCGCCCTTCGCCAGCGCCGCGTCCGCCGCATCGGCGCGCTGCCGCGCGGTCTCGAAGGTGGTGGCGATGACCGCGTTGAGCTTGGCGTTGTAGCGCTCGACCCGCTTCAGATAGAGCTCGAGCAGCTCGCGGCAGCCGATGCGCTTGGCGCGGATCTCGGCGGCGAGCTCCAGCGCCGAGCGGAAGGGCAGTTCGGTCATCGCATCTCCTTTGCGTCTCAGGCGTTGCCGCGCCGGGCGCGCATGCGGCGCACCATGGCATCGAACATCAGCCGCGGCGTGGTGCCGTCGGCGAAAGCATGCGCATCCCGGGTCGAGGCCGCTTGGATTTCGTCCGGAACCGGTATGTCGGCGCCGCCCATCGCCGCGGCCTGGCACTGCACCTCGCAGGCGCGCTGCAGCGACCAGAGCCAGCGGAAGGCGCGCGGAATGTCCTCGCCGAGCACCAGCAGGCCGTGATTGCGCAGGATCAGCACATCCTTGTCGCCGAGGCTCGCCACCAAACGCGGCTGCTCTTCCGGGTGGACGGAGATGCCTTCGAAATCGTGATAGGCGACCCGGCGATGGAACATGGCGCCGTAGAAATTGTCGTGCGACAGGCCTGCTTTCTTGCAGGCGACGGCGATGCCGGCGGTGGTGTGGACATGCATGATGCAATGAGCGTCGTCGCGGGCGCTGTGGATGGCGCTGTGTATGATGAAGCCGGCGGGATTGACGGGATGCTCGCTCGGGCCGACGGGATTTCCGTCGAGACCGATCTTCACCAGATTTTCGGGCGTGACCTCCTCATACATGAGCCCATAGGGGTTGATGAGGTAGTGCCGCTCCGGCCCGGGGACACGCAAGGTGATGTGGTTGAAGATCGCCTCGCCCCAGCCGAGATCGGCGAAGAGCCGGTAGCAATCGGCGAGCTCCTGCCGGAGCTGCCATTCCGCCTCGGTGATGGAATTGCCGCGCACCGCCTGCCGCTCCTCTCCCCCATCCGCAGACTAGGCTCTGGCTCAGCTTCCGCCAAGGCGCTCCTTGACGATGGCGGGGATCGGTGCCGCCTTGATGCGCGCAGGGTCGTCGGGATGGGGGATGGCGCAGACGCGCAGCTCCGAGCCCTCGACCAGTAGCGCCCCGTCGCGGAGCAGGCGATGGCGCACGGTGAAGGTCTTGTCGCCCCATTGGGTGATCTCGGCCTCGCAATCGAGCTCGTCGCCGAAGGCCGAGGAGCCGGTGAAGTGCGCCTTGGCCTCGAGCAGGGGAAAGCCCTTGAGGCCATGCTCGCGATAGAGCTGCGGCAGGGGCAGTCCGGCAGTTTCGAAGAGGACCGCGGTCGACGCGTCGAACCAGCTGAAATAGTTGGGATAAAATACGATGCCCGCGGGGTCGCAATCGCCCCATGCCACGCGGATGCGGCGGCGGCTGATGGCCATGTCGGATCGGTCCTCGCTCGGCGAAATGGTTGGCCCTCCAACAGTCTAACCGCGTCCGTGGCGCTGTGACAGGCCCGCGGCGGTGGCAACGCCCGGCTTTACTGCCGCCGCGTTCGGGTTCATCGTAGGGAGGCTGCGGAATCGGCCTCGGCAGAAGGCCCGCGGCAGGGAGGATTTGATGACGCTGAGAGCATTCGGGCTCGGCTGCGCCATGCTTGCGCTCGCCGTGCCGTTGTCAAAGCCCGTCGCGGCGCAGAGCGAGCCGGTGCGCATCGGGCTGCTGACGGTCAAGACCGGCCCGCTGGCGGAAGGCGGCATCCAGATGGAGCAGGGGCTCACCCTCTGCCTCAAGGAGCATCACGGCATGATGGCCGGCCGCAAGGTCGAGCTCGTCGTCGGCGATACCGGCGGCAACCCGGCCGGTGCCAAGACCAAGGTGCAGGAGCTGGTGGAGCGCGACAAGGTCGACATGATCCAGGGCCCGCTCGCCGCCTTCGAAGCCTATGCCATCGCCGATTACGTCAGAGAGGCCGATCTGCCCTGGTTGCCCTTGGCCGCGGCCGAGGATCTGACCCAGCGCAAGGCGGTGCCCGACATGGCGCGCGTGCTCGGCACCTCGTCGCAGGACAGCAAGCCGATGGCCGACTATGCTGTGAAGACGCTGCACTTGAAGCACGCGATCACGATCGCCGACGATTTCGCTTACGGCCACGAGACCGTCGGCGGCTTCCAGCAGGTCTTCGAGGCGGAAGGCGGCGAGGTCGTGAACAAGCTCTGGCCGCCGCTCAACACCGCCGACTACACGCCCTATCTCGCGCAGATCGCCGAGGCCAAGAACGTCGATGCGGTGTTCGTCGGGCTCGCGAGCTCGAATCCCGTGCGCTTCATCAAGCAATTCGCCGAATTCGGGCTCAAGAAGAAGCTGACCCTGCTCGGCAACGGCACCGCGGCAGATGCGCCGATCCTGCGCTTCCTCGGCGAGGATGCAGCGGGAATGTATGGCGCAGCGGCCTATGCCTCGACCTATGAGTCGCCCGACAACAAGCGGTTCCTCGCCGATTTCCGCGCCGCGTACAAGGTCGATCCCGGCCTCTACTCGGTCGCCACATACCTCGGCTGCGCGATCATCGACAGCGCGCTCAAGGCGACCAAGGGCAGCACCGCGGACAAAGCGGCGCTGATCAAGGCCGTGCGCGATGCTCAGCTCGCCGACAGCCCGCGCGGGCCGCTGCGGCTCGATGACTACGGCAATGCCATCGGCGACACCTTCATCCGCAAGATCGCCCTGGAGAACGGCAAGCCCGTCGACACCATCGTCAAGATCTATCCCAATGTGAGCCAGTTCTGGACCTTCGATCCCAAGAAGTTCCTGGCTCAGCCGGTCTATTCCCGGGATTTTCCGCCGCTGACGCATGGAGGCTAGGCGTGATTCATCGGGTCCTCATCACCGGCGCTGCCGGCGGCATCGGCCGCCGGCTTCGCCTGTTGCTGCGCGGCGCCTACCCCATGATCCGGCTGTCGGATCGCGTGTCGGTCGGCGCGCTTGCTCCGGGCGAAAGCGAGATTGTCGCCGACCTCGCCGATACGGCGCAGGTGGAACAGGCCGTCGACGGCGTCGAGGGCATCGTCCATCTCGGCGGCATCTCGGGCGAGGATGATTGGCCGAACATCCTCGAGAGCAACATCGTCGGGACCTATAATCTGTTCGAGGCGGCGCGCCGGCATGGGGTGAAGCGCGTCGTCTTCGCCTCCTCGAACCACGCCGTCGGCTTCTATCGGCGGCGGCGGCGCATCGGCACCGAGCTGCCGGTGCGGCCCGACACCCGCTATGGCCTCAGCAAAGCCTTCGGCGAGGGGCTTGGCGCGCTCTACGCCGACAAGCACGGGCTGCGCGTTCTCGCCATCCGCATCGGCAATTTCGGCGACGTGCCCATCGACAAGCGGCGGCTCAGCATCTGGATCCATCCCGAAGACCTGGCGCAGCTCGTGCGCATCGGCCTCGATCATCCCGAGCTGCGCTACGAGATCGTCTACGGCGCCTCAGAGAATGAGCGCGGCTGGTGGGACAACGCCGCCGCTTTCCGCCTGGGCTACCGGCCGCGGCATCGCAGCGAGGATCACCGCGACGCGGCGCTCGAAGCCCAGGCCGAGCTGCCGCCCGATCCCGTCGGCGACCTCTTCCAGGGCGGCAGCTTCGCCGCGATGGAGTTCACCGGCGATCCGGAAGGGCGGGGCGGCTGAGGAATGTACAAAACGCTCGACTGCTCCATGTCCTCATTGTCGCCTTGCCCGCGAAAGCGGGCACCCAGGAGCTTCATGCCCCGCTGGCCGGAGCCCTGGGCCCTAGTTTCCCGCTTTCGCGGGAAAGGCGGAAGAAGAGATTGGGGTCACGGAGTTTTTCGAGACGTCTACCTTTGACCCAATACCGCTTCTACACCTGATCGTAATCCAGCACGACCTTCGGCGAGCGCGGGCGAGACTGGCAGGTGAGGACATAGCCCGCTTCGAGCTCCCAGCGCTCGAGCGAGTAGTTGTGATCCATCGCCACCTCGCCTTCGACCAGCCGGGCGCGGCAGGTGCAGCACATGCCGCCGCGGCAGGAATAGGGCAGCTCCAGCCCGGCGGCGAGCGCGGCATCGATCACCGTCTCGCCGGCGCCGATAGGGAAGTGGTGGCGGATGCCGTCGAGCACCGCCTCGGCTTCGGCGACGGTCTCGCGCGCTGCGTCAGGCTCGGCCGCCGGCCGGCGCGGCGCCGCCACGGCACCCTCGACCGTGAAGCGTTCGCAATGTATCCGCTCCGCCCGCAGGCCGAGCGCGCGCAGCGTCCGCTCGGCCGTTTCGATCAGCGCGGGTGGACCGCAGAGAAAGGCCTGGTCGATCGCCGCGACCGGAACCGCGCGGCGCAGCAGCAAGGTCAGCTTCTCGGCATCGATGCGGCCGCTCAGCGCCGGCACGTCCTGCGCCTCGCGGCTCAGCACATGCGTCAGCGAGAGCCGATCGAGGAAGCGG
>JASHUO010000796.1 GCA_030039975.1 Alphaproteobacteria bacterium | reverse complement strand
CAGAGTTTGGCTGTGCTTACTGATCGGTTCCGCTGTCATGGGCGTTTCCGGCTCTTCTGGCGGGCCATGATACACGAGGGCCCGCCTTCCGTCTCCTTTTGCCGGCTAGCGCGGCTTCACCGCCGCCGCGACCTCGGCGGCGAAATCGCCCTGCTCCTTGGCGATGCCTTCGCCGAGCGCGAATCGGGCGAAGCCCGTGACCTTGACCGGCGTGCCGAGCTCCTTCGCCGAGGCCTCGATCACCTTGCTGATCCGGCTCTCGCCATCGACGACATAGGTCTGCTCGAGCAGCACCACTTCCTCGTAGAATTTGCGCAACCGGCCCTCGACCATCTTCTCGATGATCGCCTCGGGCTTGCCGCTGGCGCGCGACTGCTCGCGCAGCACGTCGCGCTCGCGCTCGAGCGCAGCCTGGTCGACCGAGGCGGTGTCGAGATAGTCCGGCCGGGCGGCGGCGACATGCATGGCGAGCTGCTTGCCGAGCGCCGCGAGCTTCTCGCCATCGCCGGTCGATTCGAGCGCCACCAGCACGCCGATCTTGCCGAGCCCCGGCGCCAGCGCGTTGTGGACATAGCCGAGCACGGCGCCGTTCTTCACCTCGAGCCGGCGCACCCGGCGCAGCGCCATGTTCTCGCCGATGGTGGCGATCATGTGGGTGAGCTCGTCGCCGACGTTGCGGCCGGTGCCGGGAAAGGCGGCGCTGCGCAGGCGCTCGAGGTCATCGCCGGTGGTCAGCGCCAGCTCGGTCGCGGTGCGCACGAAGTGCTGGAAGGTCTCGTTGCGGGCGACGAAATCGGTCTCGGCATTGACCTCGAGCACGGCGCCGAGCGTGCCGCGCGTAGCGACGCCGACCAGCCCCTCGGCGGCGACGCGCCCGGCCTTCTTGGCGGCGGCGCTCAGGCCCTTCTTGCGCAGCCAGTCGACGGCGCCTTCGAGATCGCCCGCGGTCTCGGCGAGCGCACGCTTGCAATCCATCATCCCGGCGCCGGTCTTCTCGCGCAGCTCCTTGACCAGCGCGGCGGTGATCTCGGCCATGGTATCTCTCTCTTTCCCCTGGTTGTCCTAAAAGAACGGCGGCACAAGCCGCCGCCGTCCCTGGTCTTCTGAGCGTGCGGCGGGGCTCAGGCCGTCGCTTGCTCCTCCGTGCCGGCCGCAGCCGCTTCCTCGCGCGGCGGCCGCTCGGCGGGAAGCTCGGCCTGCTCGCCGAGATCGACGCCGGCGCCGGAAAGCTCCGCCTGCAACCCGTCCAGCACCGCTCCGGCAACGAGCTCGCAGTAGAGATGGACCGCGCGCATCGCATCGTCATTGCCCGGGATCGGCAAAGCGATGCCGTCGGGCGAGGAATTGCTGTCGAGCACCGCCACCACCGGAATCTTCAGCTTGTTCGCCTCCTGGACGGCGATCGCTTCCTTGTTGGTGTCGATGATGAACAGGATGTCGGGGAGCCCGCCCATCTCCTTGATGCCGCCGAGCGCCCGCTCGAGCTTGTCGCGATCGCGGGTCAGCTCCAGCAGCTCGCGCTTGGTGAGGCCGGCGCTCGGCTGGCTCACGCGCTCGTCCATCTCCTTCAAGCGCTTGATCGATTGCGAGATGGTCTTGAAGTTGGTCAGCATGCCGCCGAGCCAACGGTGGTTCACATAGTATTGGCCGCAGCGCTTGGCCGCTTCGGCGATCGCTTCCTGCGCCTGGCGCTTGGTGCCGACGAAGAGCACGCGGCCGCCTTGCGCGGCGACATCGCGCACGGATTGCAGCGCGCGGTGCAGCAGCGGGACGGTCTGCTCGAGGTCGATGATGTGGACGCCGTTGCGGACGCCGAAGATGTAAGGCGCCATCTTCGGGTTCCAGCGCCTGGTGTGGTGACCGAAATGGACGCCGGCTTCCAAAAGCTGGCGCATGCTGAAGTCAGGTATTGCCATCGGATCCTTCTCCGGTTAGGCCGCCGCGGGGGATCATCGGCTCGATGCCGACACCGGAGCGGCTGCTTCTGCGACGGCAAAAGCGACCGCGTCCCCGCGTGAGGTTTGCTTAAGAGCGCCCTTAAATAGGGCTCCGCAGCGGATTTGGCAAGCCCGAACAAGCCCGAAGGCAAAGGCGCGAGCAGCGCCCAGGCTCAGTGGAGAGGCACCTTGGTGGTCTGCACCATGCGGCCGCGGGAGTCGCTGTCCGACGGCCCAAGATCATGAATATCCAGGCACTTGGCCTGCACGGCTGAGGCGACGTTCAAGCTGAAATCGAGCTCGTTGGTCGAGCCCCCCAGCTTCTCCATAAGGCTGCCGCAGCTATGCTGGCCGACGGCGCCGCCATTCAGCGCCAGCGCCGGTCCCTCCTCATGCGAGAAGGAGCTGGCGATCAGCAGCGAGCCGCCACCCAGCGCGCCGAGCCCCCCGATCGCGGCAAGCGCCAGGACAGCGAGGCGGCGGCCGGCGCGGACACCGCCGCCCGCCCGGCCGGACGCCGCTCGGGCCGACCGGCCGCCCTCGTCCTTGCCGAGATCGGCCAGCAGCTTCTCCTGGACGCGGGCCGCCACTTCATCGGGCGCGAGCAGGAACTGCAGCCCGGCCTCGCCTTCGCGCTGCCAGACCACCTTGGCGCCGAGCTCGTCGAGCTGTTGCAGCACTAGCGTCAGCTCGTCGCCGGCGGCGACCGGGGCATCGAATTTGAGGCGCGCGCCGCCGACCGAGAAATCGACGATGGTGCCTTCGAAGCGTTGCCCGCGCACCTCGACGGTCGCGGCCCAGAGCAGCTGCTGGCGCTCGAAGCGCCGCCGGTCTTTCAGCCGCGCGCCGAACTGGCGCACCCGCTGCAGCAGGTCCTTGGCATCCGTGATCCGATCGTCCGGCATCCCTCTGCCCTCTGCTCTTCGCGCGCAGCAGCCTAGCCACCAATTCTACCGATTTTCCACTAGAGATTGCAGAAATTCCAGATATCGTCGCGCATTCTCCTAAAAACAGCAATAGATGCGCAAGAACTGGCCAAGGTTCGACAGATGTTTTCCTTCGATAAAATTGTCGAAAACTTGGGATAGTGCCCGACAGCTGCGCCTCACCTCTGCCGAGCGGGCGGCGAGCGCGCGTTGTTCTCCTCGCCGCTGCTTCGCGGCGGCGCGGCCAGCGATCCCTATCGCTTCGGCTCGACCCGCTTCGCCTCGACCGGGCGCAGCTCCCGGCCGGCATTGCGGGTGATGCCGAGCAGGTTGGCGGGCTTTTGCACGATGACGCGGTGCCAGACGCCGCGCGGCACGATGCAGGCATTGTTCGGGCGCAAGGTGACGCTGCGCTCGATATCGCCTTCGATCAGCACGACGTCGACAGCGCCCGACAGCAGATAAAAGACCGCATCGCCGTTGGGATTCATCTCCCAATTGGGCCAGTCGCGCGCCTGCGCCGCGGTCCAGACCAGCCGCCCGATGGCGAGGTCGGATTGCGTCGCAAAGCGCGCCCAGAAATCCGTGCCCGCCTCGACCGCCCGAGTGGCGCCATTGTCCGCGAGCTGGACATAGGTAGCGCTGAGGTCGAACACCGTCTTCTTGGGTTCAGCCATGTCTCCCCGCCCCCTTTGCTCCGCTAAACGTCATGCACGTCGAGGATGCCCGGCAGCGACTTCACCGCCGCCCGCACCCGCGGGCTGATCTTGAAGCCGCCCGGCAGCAGGATCTCGATCTCGCGTGTCGGCGGCACCGGCACCACGACCGTGACCCGGCCGCGCCCGCCACTTTCGCGCTGCATCAGGCCGCGCAGCGGCACGAGCGCCTCGCCCTCGCCGAGGAAGACCTTGAGCCCGGCCGCCGCATGGGCGACGACCCCGTCGAGCGGCTCGGCGCGCTGCGCGGTGAGGCGGAGCGTCTCCTCCTCGGCGCGGACATCGACATGCACGAGCAGCGGCTGGCCGCCATCGAGCAGCGGCCGCACCTGGCCCAGCACCTCGGAGAACATCATCACCTCGAAGACGCCGCTGGCATCCGACATCTGCACGAAGGCAAAGCGGTTGCCGCGCGCCGAGGTGCGCTCCTTGCGGCCGATGACGACGCCAGCGAGCTTGAAGCGGGTGGCGCCGCCGGCGGTGAGCCGCGCCGGCAGATCGGCGAAGCGCACCACGCCGACGCGCTCGAGGCTCTTGCCGTAAGCGTCGAGCGGATGGCTCGAAAGATAGAAGCCGATGGCATCGAACTCTTGCTGCAGCCGTTCGATCGGCGGCCAATCCTGCACCACCGGCAGGCCCGCACCCCGCACCGCCGGCCCGTCGCCGTCGCCGAAGAGACTGACCTGCTGGCTCTCGCGCTCGCTGGCGGCGGCGGCGGCATGGCGCAGCAGCATCTCCGAGGCGGCGAAGGTCTGCGCCCGGTTGCGGTTGAGCGCATCGAACGCGCCCGCCTTGGCGAGGCATTCGAACTGGCGGCGGTTGAAGCTCTTGACGTCGAGGCGCCGCGCCAGATCGAAGAGGTCGCGGAAGGGACCCCGCGCGTTGCGCTCTTCGACGAGAAGCTGCATCGCCTGCGCGCCGACGCCCTTCACCGCGGCGAGCGCGTAGCGGATCGCCGCGCCTTGCGGCGTCTGCTCGACGGCAAAGGCCACGTCCGAGCGGTTGATGTCGGGCGGCAGCAGCTTGATGCCGAGGCGGTCGCATTCGCCGCGGAAAACGTTGAGCTTGTCGGTATTGCCGAGGTCGAGCGTCATCAGCGCCGCGAGGAACTCGACGGGGTAGTTGGCTTTGAGATAGGCGGTCTGGTAGGCGACCAGCGCGTAAGCGGCAGCGTGCGATTTGTTGAAGCCGTAGCCGGCGAACTTCGCCACCTGCTCGAAGATGTGCTCGGCGACACGCGCGGCGACGCCGCGCGCGACGGCGCCGTCGATGAAGGCTTTGCGCTGCGCCTCCATCTCCGCCTTGATTTTCTTCCCCATGGCGCGGCGCAGCAGATCGGCGCCGCCCAGCGAATAACCGCTGAGCACCTGCGCGATCTGCATCACCTGCTCCTGGTAGATCATGATCCCGTGCGTCTCGGTCAGGATCGGCTCGAGCGAGGGATGGAGATAATCGGGCCGCTCCTCGCCATGCTTCACCGCGATGTAGCGCGGGATGTTCTCCATCGGGCCTGGGCGGTAGAGCGCGACGACGGCGATGATGTCCTCGAAGCGATCGGGACGCAGCTTGCGCAGCATGTCGCGCATGCCGGCGCCTTCGAGCTGAAACACGCCCACCGTGTCGCCGCGCCCGAGCAGCTCGTAGCTCGGTTTGTCGTCGAAGGGCAGCGCGGCAAGATCGAGCTCGACGCCGCGCGCGCGGAGGAGATCGAGGGCGCGCGTCAGCACGGTCAGCGTCTTGAGGCCGAGGAAGTCGAATTTCACCAGCCCGGCGAGCTCGACATATTTGAGGTTGAACTGCGTCACCGGCATGTCGGAGCGCGGGTCGCGATAGAGCGGCACCAGCGCCTCGAGCGGCCGGTCGCCGATCACCACGCCCGCGGCATGGGTCGAGGCGTGGCGATAGAGCCCTTCGAGCTTCAGCGCGATGGCGATGAGGCGCGCC
>JASHUO010000795.1 GCA_030039975.1 Alphaproteobacteria bacterium | reverse complement strand
ACAGCAGGTTGCGCAGAATGCGCCGCATCGTGTTGTAGTCGTCGACCACCAACACATGTTTTTCGATGTTTCGCAAAGCGCGTACTCCAGCTCGATCTTGAGGGGGCGGGGCGCCGGTCGCTTCCGCCGCAACACGCGCAAAATAGAGCGCATCGGTTGAGCCCTCGTTAACGACGGGACACAAGCCGCGCGAACGCACGCCGCGATCGGCCAAGCCGATATGGTTAATAACCGCCGAAGATCGCGGCGTCGGAGAGATTCGACCGCGTTGTTGTCAACGCCCCGCCTCGACAACGCAATCACATATGGATTCCACCACAGAGGCACGGAGGACACAGAGAATTACGTGTTTGGCGCGCGAAGCGCGCCATTCTTCGTTTCTCTGTGATCTCCGTGCCTCTGTAGTGAATCGGTTCGTGTTGCGGGCGCGATGACAGATGCGATTGCTCTGCGGCGCGCGGGTAATTCGCGCTATGGCCCGCTGAACCAGTCGATCGGGATGGAGTACATCAGCATCGCCGATTCGACGCCGGGATTCTTTTTGTAGATGCCGGCGTTGGAGATGTGGTCGAAAAGGAATCCGAGGCGCGAGTTATCGCTGAAGCGGTAAGCGAACTCGCCGCCGCTCTTGAATTCGAGGGTGCCGCCGAGATCCTTGCCGCCGCCCTGCGACCAACCGCCGACCGCGAGCTCCGGCGTGATGACGAAATGCTCGCCGATCTGGGCGTCGAAGCGAAAGCCGCCATAGCCGTAAAAGCTGCCCTTGTTGGTGGCGAGCACGCCGGCAATCGGACGGATGATGTAAAGGAAGCGATAGCCGAAGCGGTATTCGGTGCGCAGCTGCGCTTCCTTGTTGTTGTGCAGCACGTTGTAGGCGCCGCCGCCGATCGTGAGCAGATCGCCGTCATCCGCGCGCGCCGCGGCAGCCGAAGCGAGCAGCGCGAGCACGGCGACAGCCGCTCCGACACCGCCGAGCCGATGGTTCATTTTGGACATCTCCCCCCACGCGACGAGAGCTATCTATAGACTTCGCCGCAGGGTGGCAAGCATCGCGGCCGTTTTCAGAAGCTGCGCCGCAGCTTCTCCGTGGCGGCGACGAGCCGCGCGCGAATTCCTGGCTCCATCGCGGAATGGCCGGCATCGGCAACCACCGTGTATTCCGCTTCGGGCCAGGCGCGGGCAAGTTCGTCGGCGCTGACCATGGGGCACACCATGTCGTAGCGGCCCTGGACGATGAAGGCGGGGATGCGGCGGACCCGGTCGACGCGTCGCAGCAGGTCGCGCTCGGGCGGAATGACATTGTGCAGGAAGTAATGCGCCTCGATGCGAGCGAGGCCGAGCGCCATGCGATCCTCGCCGAAGGCCGCCACCGTGTCCGGACTCGGCAGCAGCGTCGAGCAGGCGCCCTCATAGGTGCTCCAGGCGCGCGCCGCCGGCATGTGCACGGCAGGATCGGAATGGGTGAGCCTGAGGTAATAGCTTTCCAGCAGATCGCCGCGCTCGCTCTCCGGCAAGAAATTTGCGAAGGCGCGCCAGGCTTCGGGGAACACGGTGCGCATGCCATAGAGAAACCAGTCGACCTCGCTCCGGCGGCAGAGAAAGATGCCGCGCAGCACGAGGCCGGCGCAGTGCGTCGGATGCTCCTCGGCATAGGCGAGTCCGAGCGTCGAGCCCCAGGAGCCGCCGAACACGGCCCAGCGCTCGATGCCGAGATGCTGGCGCAAGCGCTCCATATCCGCGACCAGATGCTGCGTCGTATTGTCGCTGAGCGAGCCAAGCGGCGTCGAGCGCCCGGCGCCGCGCTGATCGAAGACGATAATGCGGTAGGCCTGTGGGTCGAAAAAGCGGCGATGGGTCGGTGTTGCGCCGGCGCCGGGCCCGCCATGAAGGAAGACGACGGGCAAGCCGCGCGGGTTGCCGGACTGCTCCCAATACATCACATGCGGTCCGTCGAGCCTGAGCATGCCGGTGGCATAAGGCTCGATCGGCGGAAACAGATCCTGGCGGCTCATCAAACGTCCCGACTCGGCGATGGCCGCAGTCTAAAGTCTCGCCGCGACAACGCAACGGGAGATACGGCCGCGCCCGCTGGAGGCGAGGCTCGGCTTGATCCCCCCGCGCTTTTGTTTATGGTGGCGCGAAGCGTCGGACGGCTGACAATCCGAGCTAAAAACCTTGTAATGCGGCGTCCGCCGCCGCGCGGGGAGGCATCGATGAAGCACCATATGACGCGCCGCGATTTCGGCTTGGGCGCCGCCGCGACGGGCGCCCTGCTGACCGGCACCGGCCTCGGCCGCAGCGCTCGTGCCGCGACGAAGCCGATCAAGATCGGCAGCCTGTTGCCGCGTTCGGGCTATGAAGCGTTGATCGGCCAGGGCTGCCAGCGCTCGGTCGACCTTGCCAAGAAGATGCTGCCCGAGATGGGCTATGCCATCGAGGTCGTCGACGCCGATACCGAATCGAAGCCCGAGGTGGCGCGCACCCAGGCGGAGAAGCTGATCCGCGAAGGGGTCGAAATCCTGGTCGGCGCCTTCGACAGCGGCCAGACCTTCGCCATCGCCCAGGTCGCCGAGCAGAACGGCATTCCCTTCGTCATCAATATCGGCTCCGATCCCGCCATCACCGAGCAAGGCTACAAATTCGTCTTCCGCAATTTCCCGACCAGCGTGATGCTCGGCGAGCACGGCCTTGCCCGGTTCAACGATCTCTTCAAGGCGACCAGCACCACGCCCAAGACCGCGGTGCTGATGATCGTCAACGACACCTTCGGGCAGACCATGCTGAAGGGCATCAACATGCTGATGCCGAAGGCCAACCTGCCCTTCCACATCGTCGAGACGATCTCCTACGACCCGCAGGCGAAGGACCTCTCGATCGAGGTGGCGAAGGCCAAGGCGGCCAAAGCGGACATCCACATGGCGGTGACGCGGCTCAACGACGCCATCCTCATGGTGCGCGAGATGGTGAAGCAGAAATACGAGCCAATGGGCATCATCAGCCCCGGCAGCCCCGGCATGTACCAGACGCAGTTCATGAAGGTGCTGGGCAAATACGCCGACTATGCCATCACCAACATTCCCTGGCTCGATCCCAAGCAGAGTTTCGCCCATACCTTCGAAGCGGCGTGGAACAAGGCCTATCCGGACGATATCTGCACGCTCGATGCCGGCTTCACCTTCGAAGGCTTCCTGATCATCGGCGACGCCTATAAGCGCGCCGGCTCGACCAAGCCGCAGGCGCTCGTCGAGGCGCTCAAGGCGACCAACATCAAGGACCGGATCATGATCGGCGGCCCCATCACCTTCGACGCCAAAGGACAGAACGTCAACCTGCCCTCGGGCGTGCTGCAGATCCTGAAGGGCAAGCCGACCGTCGTGCTGCCGGCAGAGAATGCCGAGGCCAAGCCGGTCTTCCCCGTGCCGAGCTGGTCCGCGCGCAGCTGAGCCCATCGAGGCGACGGCGAGCGGGCAGCCCGCGGCCCCATGCTCTACCTCAACATCATCGTCGCGGGGCTGCTCACCGGACTGGTCTACGGGCTGATGGCGCTCGGCCTCTCGGTGATCTTCGGCGTCATCCGCGTGGTCAATTTCGCCCATGGCGAAATGATGGTGGTGGCGATGTACGCGACATACCTCGCCAGCACCGTCACTGGGCTCGACCCGCTGCTGATGCTGGTGCCGGTCACCGTGCTGCTCTTTCTCCTCGGTTACGCGCTGCAACGCCTGCTCATCAACCGCTATATCGCGCGTCCGGATCACGAGCAGTTCCTGCTGCTGCTCGCCCTTGCCACCGTCATCACCGCGAGCCTGCTGATGGGCTTCGGCCCCGATGCGCGCAATGTGCAGCTCGACTATGCCTATGACAGCTATCAGATCGGCGGCCTGCTGCTCGACAAGGTGCGTGTCATCGCCGCGGCGGGCGCGACGCTCGGCGCGGCGGCGCTCTGGGCCTTCTTCCGCTTCACCCGCACGGGAAAAGCGATTCGCGCCTGCGCCGACAACCAGATCGGCGCGCAGGTCGTCGGCCTCGACGTGAAGCGCCTCTACGCCATCACTTTCGGCCTCGGCGCCGCTTGCGTCGGCGCGGCCGGCGCGCTCATGCTGCTGCTCGTCGATGTCGAGCCCTACATCGCCACCGACTATACCCTCCTCGCTTTCATCATCGTCATTCTCGGCGGCCTCGGCAGCATGCCGGGGGCGCTGCTGGGCGGCGTGCTGGTCGGCGTGTCCGAAGCGCTCTCGGGCTTCGTCATCGAGCCCTCCTTCAAAAGCGCCTTCAGCTTCGCGCTCCTCATCCTGGTGCTGCTGGTCCGGCCGCAAGGCTTGCTGGGGCGCGCATGAGAGGCGTGTTCTTGCTCGGCCTGTCGCCGCGCGTTGCGGCGGCGCTCGGCCTCTTCGTCGCTGTCATGCTGGCGCTGCCCTTCTTCGTAAATGACTATATCGTCTCGGTGCTGGTCGTGGTGCTGTTCGCCGCCTATTTCGGCCAGTCCTGGAACATCGTGACCGGCTTCGCCGGACAGCTCTCGCTCGGCCATGCGCTCTATGTCGGGCTCGGCGCCTATACCAGCGCGGCGCTCTTCGTTCATTTCGGCCTCCCGCCCTGGCTCGGCATGCCCGCCGGCATGGCGGTGGCGGCCGTCGCCGGCAGCCTCATTGCCGCGCTCTCCTTCCGCTTCCGCGTCGGTGGCGTCTATTTCGCGCTGCTCACCATCGCCTTTGCCGAATTCATTCGCATTCTCTTCGGCCATTTCAAATGGGTCGGCGCTACCGAAGGGCTGTTTCTGCCCGTCGCCAATCTCGCGCATCAGGACCTGCTGCGGCTGCGCGGCTCGCCGCGCATGTTCTACTATTTCCTGCTGGCGTTGACCCTCGGCGCGCTCGGCCTCAGTCATCTCCTGCTCAATCGGCGCATCGGCTATTACTGGCAGGCGATCCGCGAAGACGAGGAGGCGGCACAGGCGCTCGGCATCAACGTCTTCCGCTGCAAGGTGCTGGCGATGGCGCTGTCGGCGGCGCTGACCGCGCTCGGCGGCGGCTTTCTCGCCTTCTATGACAACAACCTCTATCCCGACACCGTGTTCGCCATCGGCCGCTCCGTCGAGATCATCACCGCGCCGATCATCGGCGGACTCGGCACCCTCTTCGGCCCGATCCTCGGCGCCTTTCTGCTGACGACGCTGGGCGAGGCCATGACCTCGCTCACCAGCGGCGTCGAGATCGACGGGTTGAAGCAATGGCTCTACGGCGCGGCGCTGCTCGCCATCGTCGCCTTGCAGCCGGCCGGGATCTGGCCGTGGCTCCGCCGCCTCATCGGCCTGGAGCCACGGCGATGACCGCGCCGCTGCTCGAGGTGCGCGGCCTGTCGAAGCGCTTCCGCGGGTTGCAGGCGGTGGACGGTGTCAGCTTCGCCGTGCCGCGCGGCGGCATCGTCGC
>JASHUO010000794.1 GCA_030039975.1 Alphaproteobacteria bacterium | reverse complement strand
CCCTGCGAGAGCGGGTTCACCGCGTTCGGCGTCTTGGTGATCTTGAGCTTGCCGCCGTCGTTGACCAGCCAGGCCCAGCCGCTGCCGAACTGCGTCGTCGCCGCCTGCTTGAACTCCTGCTTGAACTTGTCGAAGCCGCCGAAGGCCTGCTCGATGCCTTTGGCCACGTCGCCGGTCGGCTGGCCGCCGCCATGCGGCTTCATGCAGTTCCAGAAGAAGGTGTGGTTCCACACCTGCGCGGCGTTGTTGAAGACGCCGGCTTTCGACTCATCCTTCGCCGTCGCCTTGATGATCTCCTCGAGGGATTGGCGCGCGAAGGGGGTGTCCTTGACCAGGTTGTTGAGGTTGTCGACATAGGCCTTGTGATGCTTGCCGTGGTGGAACTCCAGCGTGCGCGATGAGGTGTGCGGCTGGAGGGCGTCCAAGGGATAGGGAAGCGGGGGAAGTTCGAAAGCCATCTTTTCCTCGCACTGTCAGGAATGGAACCGAAGCGGCAGCTTGCTGCTGCCTTGCGCTATGCGGGGGCGATCGTCAAAACGGAAACGGGTCCGTCGAGCCCAGGTTCCCGCGATCGATCACACTCGTCCCGGGCGGTATCATAGGCGGCGGGCGAAGGGTCGGCAATCTGATGAGCGCGGCGCGCGCATGAACGAGGAGGCGGGCTCTCCCGCGCTTTCCGAGCTGGGCCGGATGGTGCGACGGCATGATCGCGACCGGTTCCTGACGACGCTGTTTGCGCCGGCGGCGGAGCGCCAGGCGTTGCTCGCGCTCTACGCCTTCAACCACGAGGTGGCGAAGACGCGCGAGGTGGTGAGCGAGCCGATGCTCGGCCGCATTCGCCTGCAATGGTGGCGCGACAGCCTCGACCAGATCTATGCCGGCGCGCCGGCGCGGCGCCACGAGGTGGTGGGCCCGCTTGCCGCGGCGATCGAGCGGCGCGGGCTGACGCGCGGCCATTTCGAGGCGCTGATCGATGCGCGCGAGCGCGACCTCGAGGACGCGCCGCCGGAGAGCCTCTCGGCCCTCGAAGCCTATGCCGAAAGCAGCTCGGCGCCGCTCGTCCTGCTGGCGCTCGAAGCGCTGGGCGAGCGCAGCGACGCGGCGGTCGCCGCCGGCCGCGCCGTCGGCATCGCCTATGCGCTGACCGGCTTGGTGCGCGCCGTGCCGTTCCATGCGCGGGCGAAGCGGCTCTACCTGCCGCGGGCGCTCTGCGAGAGTGCGGGTCTCGAGATCGATCGCGGGCTCTTCGAGCTGCGCCCGACACCAGCATTGCCTGAGGTCGTGGCGCCGGTGGCGGCGCGCGCCGCATTCCATCTCGACCAGGCGCGCGCGCTGGCGCGTAACGTGCCGCGCGCGGCGCTGCCGGCGCTGCTGCCGGCGGTGCTTGCCCGCGCCGATCTGGCCAGGCTCTCCCGCGCCGGTTACGATCCTTTTGCGCCGCCGGTCGCCGCGCCCGATCCCTGGCGCGCCTGGCGGCTCGCCTTCGCCGCGCTCCGCGGACGCTACTGAGAGGACCAGCGATGAGCACGCATCTGAACGCGTTCGGCCAGCCGATCGGGCCGCCGGTGCCGGGCTGGCAGGCGCGGCCGCGACCGCCGCGGACGGTGATGACCGGCCGCTTCTGCCGCATCGAGCCGCTCGATCCCGAGCGGCACGCCGAAGCGCTGTTCGCGGCCAACACGCTCGACCGCGACGGCAGGAACTGGACCTATCTCGGCGTCGGCCCGTTCGAGGAACTCGGCCCCTATCGCACCTGGCTGGAGACGAGCTGCCGCGGCGACGATCCGCTCTTCCACACCATTGTCGATTACGAGCGCGGGCCGGTCGGGCTTGGCGCCTATCTCCGCATCGAGCCGCCCGTCGGCGTCATCGAAGTCGGCCATCTCAACTTCTCGCCGCTGCTGCAGCGCCACCCGGCGGCGACCGAAGCGATGTATCTGATGATGCGTCGCGTCTTCGACGAATTGGGATACCGTCGCTACGAATGGAAATGCGACAGCTTCAACGCCCCCTCGCGCGCCGCGGCGGAACGGCTGGGCTTCCGCTTCGAAGGCATCTTCCGGCAAGCGACCGTCTATAAAGGGCGCAGCCGCGACACCGCCTGGCTCTCGATCATCGACAGCGAATGGCCGGCACTGAAACAGGCTTTCGAGCGCTGGCTCGCGCCCGATAATTTCGACGCCGAAGGCAAGCAGCGGCGGCGGCTGCAAGAGCTGCGGCAAAACCGGTAGATCGGCGTTCCCTCACTCCGCCGCGGCGCGGGCCTCAAGCCACGCGTCCAGCTCGGCCAAGGCGCGGCGTGCCAACAGCGGCTTGCGCTCGCCGCGATTGGCACGCGTGACGGCGCCTTCGGGCAAGGGCGGGAAGAGACCGAAATTGATGTTCATCGGCTGAAACGTCCGGGCATCGGCGCCGCCGGTGATGTGCGTGAGGAGCGCGCCCAGCGCCGTCTCGGGCGGCGGCGGAAGGAGGGTGTCGCCGCGCCGCTCGGCGGCGGCGAAGCGGCCGGCGAGAAGCCCGATGCCAGCGCTTTCGACATAGCCCTCGACCCCGGTGATCTGCCCGGCAAAGCGCAGCCGCGGCATCGCCTTGAGGCGCAGCTCCCGGTCGAGCAGCTTGGGGCTGTTGAGGAAAGTGTTGCGGTGAAGCCCGCCGAAGCGGGCGAATTCGGCGTTCTCCAATCCCGGGATCAGGCGAAAGACGCGCTTTTGCTCGGCATGCCGGAGCTTCGTCTGGAAGCCGACGATGTTGTAGAGGCTGCCGAGCGCATTGTCCTGCCGCAGCTGCACCACCGCATAGGGTCCGCGCTCGCGCCGCGGGTCGCGCAACCCGACCGGCTTCATCGGTCCCCAGCGCAAGGTGTCGAGGCCGCGCGCCGCCATCACCTCGATCGGCAAGCAGCCTTCGAAGTAGGGCGTATCCTTTTCCCAGTCGTGGAACTCGGTCTTGTCGGCGGCGATGAGCGCCGCGACGAAGGCTTCGTAACCCGGCCGGTCGAGCGGGCAATTGATGTAGTCGCTGCCATCGCCCTTGCCATAGCGCGATTGCAGCCAGGCCGTCTCCATGTCGATGCTGTCGCGATGGACGATGGGCGCGATCGCGTCGAAGAAGGCGAGCGACGCCTCGCCGGTGAGGGCGCGTACCACCTCGGCGAGCGCGGGCGAGGTGAGGGGGCCGGTGGCGATGATGACGCTGTCCCAGGCGTCGGGCGGCAGGCCGGCGAGCTCTTCGCGCCGGATCTCGATCAGCTCCTCCGCGCGCAGCGACGCTTCGACGGCGGCAGAGAAGCCGTGCCGGTCGACGGCGAGCGCGCCGCCGGCCGGAACGCGGCTCCGATCGGCGGCGGCCAGGATGAGCGA
>JASHUO010000075.1 GCA_030039975.1 Alphaproteobacteria bacterium | reverse complement strand
GCGCTGGCGCAACCTGGTGCTGGCCGGCGATTTCACCGCGACCGGATTGCCCGCCACGATCGAAGGCGCCATCCGCTCCGGCGAGGCGGCCGCGGCGCGCCTGCTGGCGGACACCGCGTGACGCGCGACTTGCGCCAGGACGTGTCCGGAACCGTGCTCGATGCCGGCGGCTGAATCCTGGGCCGATTGGTCGCGCTTGGCACCGAGCTGCTGAGCACTGCGGCGCCTTAATCGGCTGCGACCAACCGCATGGGCCACGGCTTAAGCGGCCGATGGCCCAGCCGGACATCAGGGGTGCGGGCGATGATGACGCTGCCTGAGGCGGCGGTGGCGTACCGCAGGCCGGTCGATCGCCACTGGGTCTGCCGGCGTATCGCTCACCGCGTCCTGTGGTAAGCTATCGCAGCCAATGGCCGACAGGAGTGGGCCGTGGGCGAGCAGCGCATCGAACGCAGGCTTGCTGCCATCCTTGCCGCCGACGGCCGGCTCATCGGCGCGACCGAACTCGGCGCGCTGCGCGTGCTGATACGGTTGCCTGAAGAGATCGTCGATCCTGCGCTCACCGCGCATGCCGGCAGCACCGTCAAGCTTACCGGGGACGGCATCTTCATCAAATTCACGAGCGCAGTCGACGCGGTGGCTGCGCCGTCGAAGTGCAACGCGCCCTGGTTTATGGCGATAGCGTCAACGACGCGGCGCGGTTTGGCGGCTCGGCCGCGATCGCCGCGGCGGATAGGCCTGCACGTGGCGGCGGAAGCAGCCCGCTCGTCACGGCCGGGTGCCTCGCCGACCGACGGACGCCGCGCGATGCCGGCTCTGTTATCAAACGAGGAGTACGAGCCATGTCTTCTTTGAAAGGGACGAAAACCGAAGAAAACCTGAAATACGCCTTTGCAGGCGAGGCCCTGGCCAAGCGCCGCTATCTCTATTTTGCACAGAAGGCGGATGTGGAGGGCTACAACGATGTGTCGGCGGTCTTCCGCTTGACCGCCGAGGGCAAAACCGGCCATGCCCACGGCCATCTCGAATACTTGGATGAGGTCGGCAATCCGGCAACGGCGATGCCGAGCGGCGACACGCGGAAGAATCTCCAGTCGGCCATTGCAGACGAGGCGCACGAATATACCGATATGTATCCGGGGATGGCCAAGACCGCACGCCACGAAGGCTTCGATGAGATCGCCGACTGGTTCGAAACCCTGGCCAAGGCCGAGAAGTCGTATGCCGGGCGTTTACAGAAGGCGCTCGACACGCTGGGCTGACCTCCGGCGGGTGAGGCACATCCAGCCGCATTCACCTGCCAACCTGTTGATCTGACTCTAGTTCTGGCGGTCTGCCCGGAATCCGCAGGCGCGGCTCCTTGCCGGCTCCGGCGGCCAAAACGTCACTTTGCCGTGGGCGCGCTCCACGCCCAACCCGATGCCGTTCTAGACGAATGTGGGTCTTCCGTTTGGACCCGCTTCGCCCCATACTAGTATTGTGACGCAATGTCGTCCCTTCGCTCATGCCCTCGAACTGCTGCGTGCGGTGCATCTGCGTCCGACCCGGCAGCGGCTGGCGCTTGCCAAGCTTCTGTTCGAGCACGGCGACCGCCATGTCACGGCCGAGGAACTCCATGACGAGGCGGTGGCCGCCGCCATGCGGGTCTCGCTCGCCACGGTCTACAATACCCTGCATCAATTCGTCGAGGCGGGCCTCCTTGGAGAGGTGGTGGTGAATTCCGGTCGCTGCTATTTCGACACAAACGTGAGCGACCACCACCATTTCTTCTTCGAGGATACCGGCCAGCTCCTCGACATCCCGGGCGAGCGGATCGGCGTCTTGGGCCTGCCGAAGCCACCTGCCGGCGCCGCCATCCGGCGCGTCGACGTGATCATCCGGCTCGGGCAGGATCTGGCGCGCAAGGCAGATTAGAAATCTCCTAAAGTGAATTGACTTCGCCCGCCAGGGCGCGCACAGTTCCCTCTCCAGCTACCAGAATATTGGCCTCGCGACCGCAGGCGTCACCGCGACGCGAGGCGATGGCGTGATGCGCCGCCGGCGACGAAGCTGGATTGCTTCTCGAAAGGGGAAACGCGGAACACAAAACGGAGTCGACCATGCCGGATCAAAGCAAGTGCCCGGTCGTGCACGGGACCACAAACGTCGGAATGAGGTCGAACAAAGATTGGTGGCCAAATCAGCTGAACCTGAGGATTCTTCGCGCGAACTCGCCCCAGTCCGACCCCATGGGCGAGGCGTTCAATTACGCCGAGGAGTTCAAGAAGCTCGACTACGCAGCGCTGAAAAAAGACCTCGCCGCGCTGATGACGAACAGCCAGGACTGGTGGCCGGCGGATTTCGGCCACTACGGGGGGCTCATGATTCGCATGGCGTGGCACGCTGCCGGCACCTACCGCATCGGCGACGGCCGCGGCGGCGCGGGCGCCGGCCAACAGCGCTTCGCACCCCTCGGCTCCTGGCCGGACAATGCGAACCTCGACAAAGCGCGCCGGCTCTTGTGGCCGATCAAGCAGAAATACGGCTCGAAAATCTCCTGGGCCGACCTCATGGTCCTTGCCGGCAATGTCGCGCTCGAGACCATGGGCTTCAAGACGTTCGGCTTCGGCGGCGGGCGCCCCGATGTGTGGGAGCCCGACGAGATCGTCTATTGGGGCAAGGAGAAAGCTTGGTTCCCTGATCCTCATAGCGACCAGCGCTACAGCGGCGTCCGCGATCTCGAGAATCCGCTGGCTGCCGTGAACATGGGCCTCATCTACGTCAATCCGAACGGGCCGAACTTCAAGCCGGATCCGGCTGCCGCCGCTGTCGACATTCGCGAGACCTTCAAGCGCATGGCGATGAATGACGAGGAGACGGTTGCGCTCATCGCCGGTGGACACAGCTTCGGCAAGACCCACGGCGCCGGTGACGCCGCGCTGGTCGGTGCCGAGCCGGAAGCGGCGCTGATCGAGGAACAAGGCCTCGGCTGGAAGAGCCGGTTCGGCACGGGCAAAGGCAAAGATGCGATCACCGGCGGTCCGGAAGTCACCTGGAGCACGACGCCGACGAAGTGGAGCAACAGCTTTTTCGAGAACCTGTTCAAATATGAATGGGAGTTCGAAAAGAGCCCGGCTGGGGCCAATCAATTCAGGGCGAAGGGCGCTGCCGCTACGATTCCGGATGCCTTCGACCCGTCGAAGCGTCACGTACCAACGATGCTGGTTACGGACCTCTCTTTGCGGGTCGATCCAGCCTACGAGAAGATCTCCCGGCGCTTCCTGGAGCATCCCGACCAGTTCGCCGATGCGTTCGCCCGGGCGTGGTTCAAGCTCACGCACCGCGACATGGGCCCGCGCGCCCGCTATCTCGGCCCGGAGGTCCCGAAAGAGGCGTTGGTCTGGCAGGATCCTGTCCCCGCCGTCGATCACAAGCTGATCGACGCCAAGGACATCGCCGACCTCAAGGCGAAGATCCTCGCCACGCGACTTTCCATCCCCGAGCTGGTTCAGACAGCGTGGGCCTCGGCGGCAACCTTCCGCGGCTCCGACAAGCGCGGCGGGGCGAACGGCGCGCGCATCCGTCTCGCGCCGCAGAAGGACTGGGAGGTCAACCAGCCAGCGCAACTGGCAAAGGTGCTCGAATCCCTTGCGGGCATCCAGAAAGCTTTCAATGGTTCGGCCAGCGGAGGCAAGAAAGTGTCGCTCGCCGACCTGATCGTTCTCGGCGGCTCAGCCGCCATCGAGCAGGCCGCCAAGAAGGCCGGGCACGACGTGACCGTTCCCTTCGCGCCCGGCCGCACGGACGCGTCGCAGGAGCAAACCGACGTGGAGTCCTTTGCCTATCTCGAACCGGTCGCGGACGGCTTCCGCAACTACCTCAAGGCCAAGTTCACCGTACCGGCGGAGGAGCTGCTGATCGACAAGGCGCAACTCCTGACGCT
>JASHUO010000793.1 GCA_030039975.1 Alphaproteobacteria bacterium | reverse complement strand
GTTGACCTTGAGCCCGGCTTTTCGCAGCGCGTTGCAGAAATTCACCTTGCTGCGGCCGTCGGTGGTGAGGTCCTCGACAAGCAGGACGCGCGCCTCTTCACGGACATAACCTTCGATCTGAGCATTGCGTCCGAAGCCCTTGGGCTGCTTGCGAACATACTGCATCGGCAGCATCAGGCGATCGGCGATCCAGGCGGCGAAGGGAATGCCCGCCGTCTCGCCGCCCGCGACGGTGTCGATGACCTCGAAGCCGACCTCGCGCAGGATGACCGAGGTGGCGAAATCCATCAGTGTGCCGCGCAAGCGCGGAAACGCGATCAGCTTGCGGCAATCGATATAGACCGGGCTGTGCCAGCCCGAAGTGAAGACAAAGGGCTTTTCAGCATTGAAATGTACCGCCTGGACTTCAAGCAGCATCTGAGCGGTCAGTTTCGAGATGAGGTCGCGCTCGGGAAACCCACCGCCGACGGTAAAGCTCATTGCACGGCTCCGCTCCTTGGAAGGGCGGCATCGTGCCAAATTCGGGAGGCAAAAGCGAGGGCGGTGGGTCGAGGGGTCGCAGCGAGGTGAGTTCTGCCGCTCGAATAGTCAGCTTGGCCGCAATTGCATGCAACGGTCGCGTTGGCGCCTGCTTCCTGTGCAGCCGCGCGGCCATGCCCAAGGGGTTATGTCGTTGAGGAGGCGGCGCTAAACGGCCGGCGTTGCGCTCCACAATGAAGTCACGACGAGTGGCATGGCTCTTGCGACGGGACGTTCGGGGCTTCCGATGCCCTTGGAGCGAGCATGCCAACGATCCCGTGCGAGCCCTATCCTCTGATGCTGGATCCGCGGCGCGCGGCTCTCGTCATCATCGACATGCAGCGCGACTTCCTCGAGCCCGGCGGCTTCGGCGCGGCGCTCGGCAATGACGTGTCGCTGTTGCGCCGGGCCATCGTGCCGACCGGGAGGGTGCTGGCGGCGGCGCGCCAGGCGGGCATGCTGGTCATCCACACGCGCGAAGGCCACCGCCCCGACCTTTCCGATCTACCGCCGGCGAAGAAGGCGCGCGGCAAGCTCAAGACCGGCATCGGCGATGCGGGGCCGATGGGGCGCATCCTGGTGCAGGGCGAGCCGGGCCACGACATCATCCCGGAGCTGGCGCCGATCGCCGGCGAGCCGGTGGTGGACAAGCCGGGCAAAGGCGCCTTTCACGCCACCGACCTCGACGCCATCCTGCACAATCGCGGCATCACGCAGCTGATCGTCTGCGGCGTCACCACCGAAGTCTGCGTCAACACCACCGTGCGCGAGGCCAATGACCGCGGCTACGAGTGCCTCGTGCTCGAGGATTGCGTCGGCTCTTACTTCCCGGAATTCCACGAGATGGGGCTGCGCATGATCAAGGCGCAGGGCGGCATTTTCGGCTGGGTCGGCAGCTCCAAGCCGCTGATCGAAGCGCTGGGCGGGAGCTGACGGCAGGCCGGATCGAGGCGCGATTTCGCGAGGAGGGGCCCATGGCAAGGGACGTTGCAGCGATCGAGACGAAACCGCGGATCTGGGTCGCGGGAGATTGGAACGCCTTTTTCGGCTTCGGCACCAACATCCTGGTGAATGTGCTGACCTTGACCGGGCTGCTGCGCTTCGTGCTGAAGATGCCGGATGCGCTCGTCTTCGGCCGCATACTGCCGGCGGCCGGCCTGATGCTCTGCCTCAGCACGCTCTACTACGCCTGGCTCGCCTACCGCCTCGCCGTGAAGACCGGGCGCAGCGACGTCGCGGCGCTGCCCTCGGGCACCAGCGTGCCGCACATGTTCGTGGTCACCTTCGTCATCATGCTGCCGGTGCTGAGCAAGACCCACGATCCCATCCAGGCCTGGGAAGCCGGACTCACCTGGGTCTTCGTGCAGAGCTTCGTCCTGATGGCGGGCGGCTTCGTCGCGCCGTGGATCCGCAAGATCACGCCGCGCGCCGCGCTGCTCGGCTCGCTCGCCGGCGTCTCCATAACCTTCATTTCCATGAGCCCGGCGTCGCAGATGATGATGACGCCGGTGATCGGCTTCGTCTGCTTTGCGCTGATCCTCGCCAACTGGTTCGGCGGCGTGCGCTATTTCCGCGGCGTCCCGGGCGGGCTCGTCGCCATCGCCGCCGGCACGGTGATCGCCTGGGGCTCGAACGCCTTCGGGCTCGGCTATGGCGGGCTCAGCTTCGCCGCCCTCTCGAAATCGGTGGCGGGCTTCGGCTTCCAATACCCGCTTCCCGCCGTCGGCCATGTCTTCGCCGGGTTCAAATTCCTCGGCACCATCCTGGTCACCGCCATCCCGTTCGGCATCTACGACCTCGTTGAGGCGATGGACAATGTCGAGAGCGCGGCGGCCGCGGGGGACTCCTTCCCGACAACGCGCGTGCTGACAGCCGATGGCGTCATCAGCCTGATCGGCTGCCTGATGGGCAATCCCTTCATCAACGCCGTCTATATCGGCCATCCCGGCTGGAAGGCGATGGGTGGCCGCATCGGCTATTCCGCCGCCACCGGCGTGATGGTGATCCTGCTCTCCTGGCTCGGCATCGTCGCGGTGATGATGGCGCTGATCCCGGTCATCGCGATCCTGCCGATCCTCCTCTATATCGGCATGCTGATCGGCTCGCAGGCCTTTCAGGAGACGCCGAAATCGCACGCGCCGGCAATCATCCTGGCGATGGTCCCGCAGATCGCCGCCTGGGGAAAGCTGCAGATCGACGGTGCGCTCGGCGCCGCCGGAACCAATGTCACCGCGGTCGGCCTCGACAAGCTGGCGTCGGTCGGCGTGCTCTATCACGGGCTCGAGGTGCTGGGCGGCGGCGCCATCCTCGCCGGCGTGGTGATCGGCGCCATTACCGTCTTCATCATCGAGGCGGAGTTGATCAAAGCGGCGGCGTTTGCGGCGGCCGGCGCGGTGCTGACCTTCTTCGGCTTCATCCATGGCGAAGCGATCGGCATCGGCCGCTCTCCCGCCGTAGCCGTCAGCTATCTCGCGATCGCCGGCGTGCTGCTGCTCTGCGCCCGCTTCGCCCCGGCAACGAAGCCGATGCCGCTCCACCGCGCGGTCAGCGCGTCACCGGCGGAGTGAGGCTGACAGCCCTCACCCTCCCATCGCTTCGCGATGGGTCCCTCCCTCTCCCGCTTCTCGCGGGAGAGGGGCTGATAGCTCAGTGCAGTAGTGGGGCCGCTTCGGCGATGGGGACGGGTTTGCCGGAGAGGAGCAGGTCGCCGGCTTTGGCTTCCCAGGGCGCTTCGGCGCGGGCGAGGGGGTCGCGGGGCGACAGGCGGTGCTCGAGGACGAAGCGGCTGAGCAGGGCGCGGCGGGCATCGCTGGGATCGCGCGCACCTTCGGC
>JASHUO010000792.1 GCA_030039975.1 Alphaproteobacteria bacterium | reverse complement strand
CCCGCGTCGAGGAGGTGAGCGAAACGCTGCGCCAGCAGGCGCGCGACCTGCTTGCGGCGAGCGAGCAATCGGCGGTGCGCGTCCAGGCCGTTGGCGAATCGCTGCGCCAGCGCAGCCAGGACATTTCTGCCGTGGTCCAGGGCACGATCGCCACGGTGCGCCAGGCCGTCGACAGCTTCCGCGAAAGCGGCGAGGCGTTGACCGGCTCGGCCGCCGAAGCGGCTACCAAGGTCGGCGAGGCGGCGAGCGGGTTGCGCGGCCAGGCGACCGAGCTGCAAGCGATCGCCGACCAGTCCTCCGCCAAGATGCGCCGCGCCGGCGAGAGCTTCGATCAGCAGGCCGACCGGCTCGCCGGTGCCTCGGCCGAGGCGAGCGCGGCGCTGACCAATGTCGGCGACATGCTGCGCCAGCATATCGACGGCGTGAAGGAGAGCACCGAAGCGGCGGTGACGCAGGTGGCGCAGCTGCACGACGGCTTCACCCAGCAGCTCGGCCGGCTCAATGCGGCGCGCAATGCCGTGGCGACCCAGGTGAGCGAGATCCGCAGCCTGCTGCAGCAGCAGACGCAGGAGTTGACGCGTTCTTCCGAAGCTGCGGTGCAGCGCTCGAGCCAGGTCGGCGATGCCTTCCGCGAGCATGCGCGGCTGCTCAAGGACGCCGGGACCGAGGCTGGAACGCAGGCCGAGGGGATGGCAGTGGTGATGCAGCGCCAGGTGCGCGACCTGCATACCATCGCCGACAATCTGTCGACGCTCACCGCCACCATCAACGAGACCATGCAGGCCGGTGCCGCCGAGGTGACGCAGGCGACCGACCGTGCCGGGACCAAGATCGAGGAGATCG
Source organism: Alphaproteobacteria bacterium (assembly GCA_030039975.1). Lineage (GTDB taxonomy): Bacteria > Pseudomonadota > Alphaproteobacteria > ATCC43930 > CGMCC-115725 > DAHUYF01. The sequence continues at coordinate 1,693 of JASHUO010000792.1, read as the reverse complement.
GCCATCAGCTCACCGAGCAGAGCCGCGCCGTGACCCAGGCGAGCGAGCTGGCGGTGCTGCGCCTCGGCCAGGGCGGCGAGCTGCTGCGCCAGCGCGCGGTCGAGGTGCACGAGACCGCCGACCGCACCGCGGCCCGGCTCGGCGAGCTCGGCGAGCGCTTCAGCGAGCGCGCCCAGCAAGTCGCCGGCGCCAGCGATGCGGCGAGCGGCAAGCTGCGCGACAGCGGCGCCGGCTACCGTCAGCAGGTGCAGGACCTCGCCGCCGCCGCCGATCGCGTCGCCGCGCGGCTGCAGGATGCGAGCGAGCATCTGGGCGAGCGCGCCGCCGCCGTCGCCAATGCCGGCAACCATCTCGCCGGCCGGCTGCAGGAGCTGGGCGAGGCGGCGCGGGCCCAGGCGACCAACCTCACCGTCGCCTCGGAGGCCGCGTCGACGCGCGGCGATCATGTGAACGAGGCGTTGCGCCGCCAGCTGCGCGATCTCGCCGCGGCGGCGGAGCATGCCGGCAGCCAGCTGACCGAGGTCCGCAACACGCTGCGCGAGCAGACGACCGAGCTGAACGGCGCCACCGACAAGACGGTGGAGCGGCTGCGCGATGTCGGCGACACCTTCCGCCGGCATTCCGGCGAGCTCATCGCCGCCGCCGACCGCGCCGGCGTCAAGGCGAAGGATGCCGCCGCCCTGTTCGAGACGCAGACCGAGGCGCTGCTCAAGGCAGCGAACGATGCCTCCAGCGAGGCGCAGCGCGTGCGCGAGGCCGCGATCCAGACCCAGCAGGACACGTTCCTCAAGGCCGCGACCTTCATCATCGAGACGTTGCAGTCGATTGCGGTCGATCTCAACCGGGTGCTCGACCAGAGCATCCCCGACGCGGTGTGGAAGCGCTTCCACGCCGGCGATCGCGGCATCTTCACCCGCCAGCTGCTGCAGATGCAGGAGAAGAATGCCGGCGCGCTGATCAAGAAGAAGTTCGAGGATGATCCCGGCTTCCGCGACTATGTGCTGCGCTATCTCAATCAGTTCGAGACGCTGCTCGCCCAGGCGCGGGAATGCGACCACATGGATGTGCTCGGCGCGACCTTCGTCACCGCCGATGTCGGCAAGCTCTACCTTATCCTCTCCAACGCGGTCGGCCGGCTGAAGCACTGAACCACTCGGGCCGCGCCGCCAACGAGAAAGGGCGGCTCTTGCGAGCCGCCCTTCCGGCAAAGTGCGAAGCGGTCAGAACATGCGAAGCGGTCAGGCCGCCTTCTGCTCGATCGTCTGCGGGCCGCCGGCCACGCCGATCTCGATCTTGCGCGGCTTCATCGTCTCGGGGATCTCGCGGGCGAGATCGACATGCAGCAAGCCGTTATCGAGGCTGGCGCCGACGACCTTGATGTGGTCGGCGAGCTGGAAGCGCCGCTCGAAGGCGCGCCGGGCGATGCCGCGATAGAGATAGGATTTCTGCTCTTCCTCTTTTTTGGACCGGCCGCTGATCAGGAGCGCGTTCTCCTTGACCGTCACGTCGAGCTCATCGGGCGCGAAGCCCGCCACCGCCATGGTGAGGCGATAGGCGTTTTCGCCGGTGCTCTCGATGTTGTAGGGCGGATAAGCATTGCCGCCTTCGAGCCGCGTCGCCGTGTCGGCGAGCCGCATCAACCGGTCGAAGCCGATGGTAGAACGGAAAAGCGGAGAGAAATCGAAACCATCCA
>JASHUO010000791.1 GCA_030039975.1 Alphaproteobacteria bacterium | reverse complement strand
TGTTCCGGGGCTCAGTAGACGCGCGCCTTGGGCGGCACGACCTTGACCTCGTTCGACAAGGTGTACATGTGCACCGGCCGGTAATCGATCCGCACCGCGCCGGCGCCGTCGAGCCAGGTCACCGTATGCTTCATCCATTCCTTGTCGTCGCGCTCGGGAAAATCCTCGCGCGCATGCGCGCCGCGGCTCTCGGTGCGGTTCAGCGCCGAATGCATCGACACCACCGCCTGGGCGAGCAGATTGTCGAGCTCCAGCGCTTCGACGAGATCGGTGTTCCAGATCATCGAGCGGTCGGTGATCGCGAGATCGCGCATCGACGCGGCGACGTCGTCGATCTGCCGCCGCCCATGCTCGAGCGTCTCCCGCGTGCGGAAGACGGCGCAGTCGTTCTGCATGGTGCGCTGCATGGCGAGGCGGATATCGCCGGTCTTGAGCCTGCCCCTGGCGTTGCGCACGCGGTCGAGGCGGGCGAGCGCGGGATCGCTGGCGGAAGCGGCGAGCGGCTTGTGCGCCGCGCCCGGCCGGACCACCTCCGCGGCGCGATGCGCAGCGGCGCGGCCGAAGACGACAAGGTCGAGCAGCGAATTGGTGCCGAGGCGGTTGGCGCCGTGGACCGAGACGCAGGCGGCTTCACCAATCGCCATCAGGCCGGGAACGATGCGCTCGGGATCGGCCGGCGTGGGCGCGACCGCCTCGCCGTGATAATTGGTGGGAACGCCGCCCATGTTGTAATGCACGGTCGGCAGCACCGGGATCGGCTCGCGCGTCACATCGACACCCGAGAAGATGCGCGCGGTCTCGGAGATGCCCGGCAGCCGCTCATGCAACACCTTGGGATCGAGATGCTCGAGATGCAGCAGGATGTGGTCCTTCTGCGGCCCGACGCCGCGGCCCTCGCGAATCTCGATGGTCATGGCGCGGCTCACCACGTCGCGCGAGGCGAGGTCCTTGGCGTGTGGCGCGTAGCGCTCCATGAAGCGCTCGCCCGCGCTGTTGGTGAGGTAGCCGCCTTCGCCGCGCGCACCCTCGGTGATGAGGCAGCCGGCGCCGTAGATGCCGGTCGGATGGAACTGGATGAACTCCATATCCTCCAACGGCAAGCCCGCGCGCAGCACCATCGCATTGCCGTCGCCGGTGCAGGTGTGCGCCGAGGTGCAGGAGAAATAGGCGCGGCCATAGCCGCCGGTGGCGAGGATGACCATATGCGCGTGGAAGCGGTGCAAGAGGCCCGTCGCCAAATCCCAGGCGACGACACCGCGGCAGGCGCCCTCGTCGTCCATCAGCAGGTCGAGGGCGAAATACTCGACGAAGAACTCGGCGTTGTGCTTCAGCGATTGCTGGTAGAGCGTGTGGATCATCGCATGACCGGTGCGGTCGGCCGCGGCGCAGGCGCGCTTGGCCATGCCGCCTTCGCCGTATTCCGTGGTGTGGCCGCCGAACGGCCGCTGATAGATCTTGCCTTCCTCGGTGCGCGAGAAGGGCACGCCGAAATGCTCGAGCTCGATCACCGCCGGGATGGCGTTGCGGCACATATATTCGATCGCATCCTGGTCGCCGAGCCAGTCGGAGCCTTTGACGGTGTCGTACATATGCCAGCGCCAATCATCCGCGCCCATATTGCCGAGCGCGGCGCTGATGCCGCCTTGCGCCGCCACGGTATGGCTGCGCGTCGGGAAGACTTTGCTGATGCAGGCGGTCTTGAGGCCGGCCATGGTGGTGCCGAGCGTCGCGCGCAGCCCCGAACCGCCCGCGCCGACCACGACGACGTCATAGTTGTGGTCGATGATCTCGTAAGCCTGGGCCATTGTCCCTCAGCCTCCGAAGGCGATGCGCAGCACGGCAAAGATGCCGGCGACCGCCAATCCTAGAGATATGAGCCGCATCGCGACGATCGAGGAGAGCTTTAGCCATTCGCTGTGGACATAGTCCTCAATCACCACCTGCAACCCGAGCGCCGCGTGATAGAAGACCGCCGCGAGCATCAGAGTGGCGAGAATCGCCGAGAGCGGCTCGTGCAGCCACGCGAGCACCGCGGCGCGATCGGCGCCGGCATGGGCGATGAGCGAGGCGGCGAACCAAAGGCCCAGCACGATGAGCGCCACCGCGCTGACGCGCTGCGCCCACCAATGCTGCACACCTTCCTTGGCCGAGCCCAGGCCGAAAGCGCGGCCGAGCGGCGTGCGCAGCGGCTCTTCGGCCATCAGGCCCTCGCCATGACGCCGGCAATGAAGGCGATGAGGGTGAGTGCAATGCTCACCGCCACGACCGTCCAGCCGCTGGCGTAAGTGGTGCGCAAATCGAAGCCCCAGCCGGCATCCCAGCACAGATGGCGGATGCCGTTGCAGAGATGGAAGAAGAAGGAGAGCGTCCAGCCCAACAGCAGGAGGAGACCGAGCCAGGAGCCGAAGAAGGATTGCGCCGTCGCAAAGGCGCTGTCGCTCGTCGCCGCGGCGATGAACCACCACACCAGGAACAAGGTGCCGACGCTCAAGGCGATGCCGGTGGCGCGGTGGCCGATCGACAGCACCGAGGTGAGTTGCCACTTGTAAATCTGGAGGTGAGGCGAGAGCGGCCGTTGGGCTTCTGTCATTGCGGATGCCTTGCGCAGAAGAGCGCGGCGCAAGCGCCGCGCGCAAGATGTAGCCCCCGCCGCCGCCGCAAGTCAACGTCGCCCCCGGCATGCCAGACCGCGCGCAGCAGCGCGTCGCAACACACACCGCCGCTTGCCGATTGTGGAAAAGCCTGGGGACGAGGCAAGGACAAGCTGTGCAATTCGCGCAACTTTATGCACAGAATTCTTGGTTTGGCGCAAGAAAACTGCTTGTCGCACAAGCGGATTCTGCGATCATTCACTCGTGGCTCGCGAGAGCGTCGGCCCCTCGATCAGGAGCCGCAGGCCCATCTGGCGGTGGGTCGGCAGCGAAAGAGCCGAGAGGTTACGCAACCCGCTGTCAAAGGCGGGCTCTCCGGGCGATGCGGCCGGTGCGTCACAGCGCGGGTCGTATCGAGGCGGGTGGTTCTCTGCCCTGCCCCGACCACAAGGCGACGCTGGCTGCCTCTCCAGACAGCCGTTGCGGCGCCGGACCTAGAGCGCATCCTCCGGGATGCGGCTTCAGGTTAGCGGTCGGTGCGATGCAAGGGCTGCGCGTCGGGTCGGATCCGTAACAGGGTCCGCGCCGGAGAGAAGGCGGCGTCCCGCCCGGATGCCGCGAGCGATGGGGGAAGCCCATCCGCTCGTCGAGCCAAGGGGAGCCGGCAGCGGCTCCTTGAGAGGCGTCAGCATCGCCCGCGAGGGCGCTCTGGCGCCTCTCGCCTTTTGCGCCAATGCCAATTAGCGGCCGCAGGCGTCAATCGTCATACGTCTCGTGGGTCGCCACGGCGCCGCGGCGCCAATAGGCCGACGCCCTCACCCGGTCCCGGCGCAGGCCGCGCTCCTCGACCAAGTGACGGCGCAGTGCCTTCGCCGCAGTCGCCTCCGTCGCGACCCAGGCATAACCGTCTCCTGGCGGCAGGGTGAGTTCGGCAACCGTCTTGGTCAGCCGCAAAGCGTCCGGCTCGGCGCCGCCACGATGAAGCCACCGCGCATCGAGGCGCGTGCGCGTATCGAAGCGCTGCTGCTCGCCGGCATCCGCCACTTCGATAACCACCAGCGCGCGCGTGCCCGGCGGCAGCTCCTCCAGCCGTCGCCCGATCGCCGGCAGCGCGGTCTCGTCGCCGGCCAGCAGGTACCAGTCGAAGCCGTTGGGCACGACGAAGGAGCCGCGCGGGCCGCCGACACCGAGGAACTGCCCCGGCTTCGCTTGCGCCGCCCAGCTCGTTGCCGGCCCGTCGCCGTGCAGCACGAAATCGATCGCCAGCGTGTTCGCCGCCGCATCATATCGCCGCGGCGTGTAGTCGCGCGCAACCGGCCGCGCCGCTCCTTCTGGAAAGGCCGGCCCGTTGGGCCCGAGCGTCGGCAGCACCGGCTTCTCCTGCCCCGCCGGCGGGAAGAAGAGCTTTACGTGGTCGTCGTAAGAGGCGCTGACAAAGCCGGCGAGTTCATCGCCGCCGAGCGTGATCCGCTTCATTTTCGGCGTGATCCGTTCGACCGCGTGGACTTGCAGCAGCCGCAACCTGGTCTCGTAGCGAATCCGGCGCAGCGTGCGGTAGGTCGTCGTCATATCGTCCATGGCCCGGGACCTTCCTGATCACGAGACTTTCGCCGACAGCTCGGTGCCGCCCTTGAGCGGCAAGGACATCGAGCGGAAGCCGTTCGCGGGGTTGCGGATATAGGCGAGATAGTCCGCTTCGCCATTGTCGTTCATCACCAGCCCGCCGGAACGGATCTGCGGCGCCACGATCTCGATCACCTGCCGGGCCAGCGACGGTCCTTGGCCCACCGGCCAGCCGTCGATCAGCATGAAATCGACGGGCCCGCCGAGATTGCGCAACGTCTCGCGCGCGTCGCCCTCGCGGATATCGACGAGATGGACAAGGCCGGCCTCGGCGAGATTGCGCCGGGCAGTTGCCACTTTCTCCGGAACGAGCTCGGAGCCGATCACCAGCCCGCCACCATTGTCGCGCATCGCGGCAGCGAAATAGAGCGTCGACATGCCAATCGAGGTGGCGAATTCGGCGACGCGGGTGGCGCGCTGCGCCCGGCACAGGAGATAGATCAGCTCGCCCTGCTCCGGCACGATCGAGAAGCCGTATTCCGCATAGGCATGGGGATCCAGGTCGCCGGCGGGATTGTTCAGCGGGCCACCATCGGCGGGACGGCGCCGCGTCGCCTGCAGACGGGAAATGACGGCATTCACCTGCCGATCGAGCAGGGGCCCTGTGGCGAGCGACATGGGGGTACCTTTCGTAACGGGTTTCGTCAGCTACTTGCCGAGAATCTCGGCCGCGGCACGCCGCAAGATATCCGCGATGCGCCGCGCCTCTTCGGGAGAACAATGGTGCTTCTGATGGAGTGCCTGCTTCAGCGCGCGACGCGCGGCGTGGAGTTCTTCCGAGCCGCGGGGATCGAAGCCGTCGTCATCCTCGGGCGCGTCGTCCCCGGCGAAGGCGCGCCGCACGCGCTCCATCTTGCCGCCGATGCGCGCGAGCTCGCTCAGCATCGCGTCGACGGCGGCGCGGTTTTGCTCGAGCTGATGGCGGCCCGCCTCGGTGATGCGGTAGCGCTTCTTCGCGCCCTCGACCTCGACGGTCGCGTAGCCGATCTCTTCGAGATAGGTGAGCGCTGGATAGATCACGCCGGGGCTCGGGCTGTAGAAGCCGCCGGAGCGTTCCTCCAGCGCCTTGATCAGCTCATAACCGTGGCTCGGCTTCTCCGCCAGCAAGGCCAGGATGAGGAGCTGCAGATCGGCGGCGGCGAGCTTCCGGCCGGTGCGGAAGCCATGGCCGCCCCAGCCGGGCCCGCCCATGAACCCGCTCGCGAAATGCCCGAAGCCGCGCCCGCCGCCATGATGCCGCCCGGTCCAACGGGGCCAGGGATCGGAGTCCCTAGGGCCAAATCGATCGTAAAACATATCTTACGATATATCGTTCGACGGATCTGTTTGCAAGCGAAAAATGCTCGGCCCGGATCCGGCTCCCATAGCAGGCCGGCCAGGCGCCGCATCGGCCCCCGGTCCACGCACCCAAGCGGAATCATTTATGAGTATGCGACCTAATTAATTAGGCCCGCGGCATCAGCACCCAGTAATCGAGATCGAGCACCACCGCCGGATGGTAGGCCTCGCCGTGGCGATCCGGGAAATCGGCGCAGGGATGATCCTTGGCCGCGACGGTGCGGAGCCGGAGCGCGCCGACATCGCTGCGGCCGGCGATCTCCGCTGTGTCGCGCACCTCGCTCCAGGCATAGATCGTATCGCCGGCAAAACACGGCGCGACATGGCGGCCGCCGTTGAGCGCGGCGATGCGGAAGGCATTGGCAAGGCCGTTGAAAGAGAGCGCGCGCGCCAGGCTGATGACGTGACCGCCATAGATGAGGCGCTTGCCGAAGCGGCCTTGCGCTTCGCTGTGCCGGTTGAAATGAACCTTGGCGGTGTTCTGATAGAGGCGCGTCGCCATCGCATGCTCGGCCTCCTCGATGGTCATGCCGTCGACATGGTCGATGCGCCCGCCCGGCGCGTAATCCTCCCAGCCTTGCTTCGCGCCGGCCAGCGCGCGGTCGTAGCGGGCGAGATCGAGCCCCGGCGGCACGCGCAGCGCTGCGGGCGCGACCGCGTCGGGCAGCGTCGGCACCACGGGCGCGGGCGCGGGCGACGCGGGATCGCGCTTGCGCACCATCACCCAGCGGACGTAGTCGACGACGCTTTCGCCGCGCTGATTGAAGCCTTGCGAGCGGACATAGACGGTGCCGGTCTGATGGTTCGAGTTCTCGCGCAGCCCGATCACCTCCGAGCGCGCGGTGACAGTATCGCCGGGATAGAGC
>JASHUO010000790.1 GCA_030039975.1 Alphaproteobacteria bacterium | reverse complement strand
GCCGCATCCTGGCCGCCGCGCTCAACGATCCGCGCTCCGAGATTTCCGCCGCCTGACGCGCCTCCGGGCTACTGCCCAGTCGCTGCCTCGCCGATGAACGACAGGTCGAGAACCGATTTGGCATCGACCGATTTGTCGACCAGCCCCTGCGATTGATACCAGGCGACCTGGTGATAGATGTCGTTCACCAGCAGCTTGGCGTCGGGATCGATATAGGGGATGCCGTTGCGGATCTGCGCCGCGGACTGGCCGGTATATTTGGCGATGATCGCCAGCAGCGCCGGCGCCTCGGCGCCTTCGTGCAGCGTGCCGTCGGCGCCCTTCACCAGGAAGGCGCCGTAGAAATCATGCGCGGCGCGGCGATAGGCGCGGATGAAACCCGCGAGCGCGGCGCGGCGGGCGGCGATGGTGCGCGCGGTGGCGAAGATCGCGCCGAGCTGCCACGGTGTCTCGTCGCCGACCCAGCCGAGATTATGCGCCTCCCCCGCGGTGACCAGCGGCAAGGCGACGGTCGCGGGGAGCAGCGCGGCATCGGCCTGGTTGCCCTTCACCGCCGCCGCCATGTTGCCCATCGATTGCAGCGGCAGGAGCCTGATGCTGGTCAGCGGGAAGCCGAGTTTCTCTGCGAGCAGGCCGAGGCTGTAATGGAAGGTCGAGCCGACCTGGGTGATCGCCACGGAATGGCCGGGCAGATCGGAGAGCTTGGTGAGGCCGGCAGCGAAGGCGCGGTTCGAGGCGACATAGGCGATGAGATGATAGCCGCGCTCTTCGCGGCTCTGCGCGCCGATGATGCGCAGCGCGCCCTTGCCCGCAAGATTGTAGAAGCCGGCGGTGAGGCCGGTGACGCCGACATCGACATCGCCGGCCACGGTGCCGACGGCGACCGGCTGCGCGGCATCGAAGAAACGCAGCTCGGGATCGATGCCTTCCGCGGCGAAATAGCCGCGGTCAACGGCGATGAAGACCGGCCCCGAGGAAGCGAGCTTGAGCACGCCGATGCTGAGCTTCTCCGCCGCGTTCGCGGGCGCCGCCAGAGCCCAGAGCAGCAACGCCGTCAGCAGAATGACTGGTGCGCGGCGCCTCATCGCTCCTCCCCCTCGCCTGCTTCATTGCTGGCGCAAGATGCGGGGAGGGCTGGCGCTTGGCAAGGCGCCGCGCGCTCCGGCGGGCGCCGCTGCTAGTCGCGGCAGAGGCGGTCGTTGCTGTGGGCCGCGCGCTGGGCCACGTAGCGGCGGAACTCGTCACCCGAAAGCGTGTCGGCGGTGGCGAGCAGCGGTTGTGCGTTGCGGCACATCTCCGCCACCGGCTCCGCACCCAAGCGCAACGACGCCTCGTTGGCGAGCTGCGTCAGATAGGAGTCCAAGCGCTCTTGCGCATGCCCCGAGCCGGCGCGGCGAAAGCGCTCCACGAGCTCTTGCTGGTACTGCACGAGCGCGTCGCGATTGCGGCGCGCAAAGCGCGTGTAGGTCTGTGCACCGCAAGTGTCGCTGACCACCATGATCTCGGTCTGGAAGCGGATCGCCTGATCCGCTTCGACCTCGTTGGCGCGCAGGCATTGCGGCGTCGCGGCCGCGGCCCAAGCGGCCGAGCCGAGAAGCACAACGGCAGCCGTTGCAAACCTGAACATGAGCTTCACCACGAGCTGATGCGAGCGCGAGAATGATGCCGCTTTGTTGCTTAACGATCAATTTCGACGGCGCACCTGCCACGCAATTGTCATCGAATGCGACAATTTTACTGGTATCGCTCGCGTATTGCGCTCAGGGCGAGGATGACACCGCCTCCGCCGCGCGCCGGCGATGGCGGCGATAGCGATGGATGATCGCGATGCCGATGACGCCGACGATGAACGCGGCGAGCGCGATCATGCTGAACTCATCGGCGATCTGGCCCAGCATGTGCTCCAGCGCGCGCCCGCAGAAATAGCCGCTGCCGACGAAGACCATCGCCCACAGCATGGCGGCGAGGAAGTTGAGCGTCATGAAGCGGCGCCAGTCGATGCCGCTGATGCCGAGCGCGAAGGACGAGAAGTTGCGCACGCCGTAGATGAAACGGAAGCTCAGGATAAACCACTTGTCGTAGCGCTTGACCCAGCCGAGAGCGCTGTCGACCGGGCCGCGCCAATGCGGCCGATATGACAAGAGCCGGAGGCCGTAGCGCCGGCCAATCCAGAAATAGCACTGATCGCCGGCGAAGCTGCCGAACCAGGCGGCCAGGAGCAGCAGCGGCCCGCTCAGCAACCCTTGCGCGGCGAAGACACCGGCGACGAGCACGAAGGTCTCACCTTCGATGAAGGTCCAGGCGAAGGTCAGCAGATAGAACCAGACGCCATATTGCCGGATGAGGCGCGGCACATCCTCATCGCGCATGAGCTGGCCGAGCACGAACACGGCGCCAACGCACAGCACGATGATCGCTGTGGCGCCGAGAAGACGCAGACGATTGGACCAGAGCGTGGAGAGCAAGAGCCGGCGCAGCCTCTCAATTTGCCCGTGAAGGGTTGGTGAATTTACCGGGTCGCGATGATCGAGGTCGAGTCGAGAATGGCGCGGCGAGAAAGACAACAGTCATGTTGCGGCGCAGCGAAACGAAAGCGATCGTGCCGCTCAACGAATTGCGGCATAGCGCGCATGCGGGCCGCGGTGCAACCACCAGCCCTCTTCGTTGATGGAGTAATAGGGCTCGTATTCCGGCAAGCTGCTCGCGGGCACCACCGCGCTGCGCAGATTGTCGAGGACGAGCGCCTCGCCCCCGACATAGGCAACGGTGACGGCATGATCAAGGCCAAGCTGCGTGTCGCGCAGCACCACGACGCGCAAGCCCGCCGCCGGCACGCCGGCTTCGCGCAGCAGCAGATACTTCGCGATTGCGTAATCCTGGCACTGGCCGCCCTTGCGCAGGAACTCGAACGGCGTCTCCCAATAATTGCTCTCGTGCCAATTGACCGGCGACGGAACGTAGGGATGGCTGTTGATGGCGGCATTGGCGCGCTCGATCTGGGCGCGGAGATCGAGGCCTTGCAGCGATTGGACGAGCTCACGCCACGCCGGCGGCGCGTGCCGTCGCTCCAGCGCGTAGCGCCGCATCATGCCGTGCCATTTGTAGAAGGCCGAGCTGTCGGCCGAGAAGATCTCGCTGGTGCCGAAGAGCGAGACGGGCTGGCGCAGCGACGGCGCCGGCTCCTTGGCGGCGAAGGACGCGGCGGGAAAAGCCAGCAGCAGGACGATCGCCAGGCGATAGCGGAGCCGCATCGGGGCCTCGTTCGGAAGCCCCGCTACCTGTCGAAGGGAAGGCCGGAGGCTTTGCGTCCCCGGGTCGCCCCGGGTTTGCCGTTTCGCGATGCCGCCCCGAACCGGGGACGCCATCCATCGCCGGAGAGTTCAGCACAACCGGCTTAAGGGCCCGTAAAAACCGGCCTAACTCTTTGAATCAGAAGGCCGCACCTTGCGAGCGCGGGCTCAGCCCCCGCGCTCGCGCACGTCGAAATAGTGCTTCAGATTGGCGAAGATGAAGACGAGCGCGAAGCCGAAGAGGGCATAGCCCACCGCTTCCGGCACCGCCTCGTCCGAACGCGCCGCGAGCAGCAGCCCGCCGACCGCGAGAACCGCGAGCAGCGCGATCACCACCACCAGGGCCGTAGCGTCATCGACCAGCACCGAAGCCGGCGCCTGGTCGCCGTCGAGGGCGCGCTTGAGGCGCCAGGCGAGTATCAGCAGCGCGAGACCGGCGGTGACGAAGCCGATGACGTAGCTGCCGTCAGTCTGCGCCCGGCTCGCGGTGAACAGGCCGAGCAGCGCCGCCAGCACCAGGAACGTGCCCACCAGCCACGGCGCCACCCAGCGCCAAAGCTCGTCGAACGCGACCCGGTCGCGGGACGAAGGTTCAGGAGACATGGTGAATTCCGCCATTCCTTGCCGCTAACGGCGCAAGCAAGGGTTGCGATCCCGATGCTTGCCCGGCCCGGCCGGAAGCCCGATAGTGGCGGGAAAAGCCGGTTCCGGAGGATTCGCAGTCCCATGAGCAAGCTGCCCCTGTCGCGCTTCAAAGTCGTCGACCTCACCCGCGTCCGCGCCGGCCCGACCTGCGTGCGCCAGCTCGCCGATTGGGGCGCGCAGGTCATCAAGGTCGAAGCCGTCGAGGGCGATGGCGGGCTGGGCGGGTCGCGCCACGGTCCCGACTTCCAGAATCTGCAGCGCAACAAGCGCAGCATGACGCTCGATCTGAAGCAGCCCGAAGGGCTCGAGATCCTGACGCGGCTGGTGAAAGAGGCGGATGTCGTGGTCGAGAATTATCGACCCGACGTCAAATACCGCCTCAAGGTCGACTACGAGAGCCTGCGCAAAGTGAACCCCCGCCTGGTCTATGGCAGCATCTCCGGCTTCGGCCAGAGCGGGCCCTATCGCGACCGGCCGGGCTTCGACCAGATCGCGCAGGGCATGGGCGGGCTGATGTCGATCACCGGGCTCCCCGGCCAGGGACCGGTGCGCGTCGGCATTCCGGTGGCCGATCTCACCGCCGGCATCTTCTGCGCCATGGGCATCCTGGTGGCACTGCTCGAGCGCGAGGTCTCGGGCGAAGGGCAATGGGTCGAGTCCTCGCTGCTCTCGGCGCAGATCGCCATGCTCGACTTCCAGGCGGCGCGCTGGCTGATCGGCAAGGAAGTGCCCGGCCAGGCCGGCAACAACCATCCGACCAGCATTCCGACCGGCGTGTTCAAGACCAAGGATGGGCACATCAACATCGCCGCCGCCGGCGCCGAGATCTACAAGCGCCTGTGCAAGGCGCTCGGCGCCGAGAGCCTCGCCACCGATCCCGATTACGCCACCGACAAGCTACGCTCCAAGAACCGCGATCGGCTCAACGCCGCGATCGAGGAGATCACCAAGACACGGAACTCGGCCGAATGGATCGAGCTCATCAACGGCGCAGGCGTGCCTTGCGGCCCGATCTACAAGATGGACGAGGTCTTCGCCGATCCGCAGGTGCGCCATCTCGGCATCGCGCAGCCGGTCGAGCATCCGACCCTGGGCCGCCTCGAAGTGGTGGGCCAGGCGGTGACCTTGAGCCGCACGCCATCGGAAATGCGGCTGCCCACGCCCGAGCGCGGGCAGCATACCGACGAGGTGCTGCGCGAGATCGGCTATGACGAGAAGACAATCGCCGCCTTCCGCAGCAAAGGCGTGATCTAATCTCCTGAGGAGCACGACGATGATTTCCCCGAGCGAGCGCGTGATCGCCGAGAAGGATGGCGCGATCGGCTGGATGATTTTCAACAATCCCGAGCGGCGCAACGCGGTGTCGCTCGACATGTGGCAAGCGATGCCGGTGATCCTCGATCACTTCGACCGCGATCCCGCGATCCGCGTCGTCGTCTTGCGCGGCGTCGGCGACAAGGCCTTCATTTCCGGCGCCGACATCTCGCAATTCGAGAAGCAGCGCTCCTCGCCCGAGAGCATCGCCGACTATGATCGCATCGCCGAGCTCGCGAACCAGAAGCTGGGCGAGCTGAGAAAGCCGACCATCGCAATGATCTACGGCTTCTGCATCGGCGGCGGCGTCGGCGTGGCGCTGCAATGCGATCTGCGTATCGCCGCCGACAATGCCCGCTTCGGCGTGCCCGCGGCGCGGCTCGGCCTCGGCTACCGCTGGGCCGGCGTCAAGAAGCTGGTCGATCTCGTCGGCCCGTCCTTCGCCAAGGAGATCTTCTTCACCGCGCGGCACTTCTCGACGGCGGAGGCGCTCGCCATGGGGCTCGTCAACCGCGCCGTGCCGGAGACGGAGCTCGAGAGCTATGTCCGGAACTACTGCGCGCTCATCGCCGAGAACGCGCCGCTCACCATGGAGGCGGTGAAAGGCGTGGTGAGCGAGCTCGCCCGACCCGTCGCCCAGCTCGACCGCGAACGCTGCGAGGCGCTGGTCAAGCGCTGCTTCGACAGCGCCGACTACATCGAAGGCCGCCGCGCCTTCATGGAGAAGCGCAAGCCGGTGTTCGCGGGGAAGTGAAGCAATGGCGTCGCCATCGCCATTGACGCCGGCGCTGAACTCCCATAACGTCGCGTTCATGATTTCGGCTTCCACCCTTCCGATGGTCGAGGATCGCGGTAACCGCGCGGGGCCGACGGAATCGTGCATGCGGTAGAGCCGCCGCAGCTTCGATGAACCATCCGGCCCCGCCGCATCCCGGCGGGGCTTTTGTTTTTGGCAAGGCCGTTAAGGAAATGCGACATGCCTCAGCGCACGACACCGGAAATCTTGATCCGCGCGGCCCTGCCCGAGGAAGGCGGGGCGCTGCTGGAGGCGGTCGGCCGGATCGATGAGGAGACCGAGTTCCTGGGCAAGCCCGGCGAATACCGGCGCTGGCGCGACGGCGTCGAGGAGCGCCTCGCTGCGATGCGCGACAAGCGCAGCGGCATCTATCTGTTGGCGCTCGCCGGCGACGAGATCATCGGCTTCCTCGGCGGCTTCGCCGGCGTGTTCCGCCGCTCCAGCGGCGTCCTCTATATCGGCCATGTCGGGCTCCGCCGCGCCTGGCGTGGGCGCGGCATCGGCACGCGTCTCTTCATCGCCGTCGAGGACTGGGCGCGCGCGGGCGGCGCGTGGCGGCTCGAGCTGCGCGTCGACGAGGCCAACGAGCATGGCCACGCGCTCTACCGCAAGCGCGGTTTCGTCAGCGAAGGACGCATTGCCGACGCCGTCTTCCTCGACGGCACGGCGCACGCGCATTATTGGATGGCGAAGACGCTGCGCCCGCTCGACGGCGCCGATTGGCGCGAGGTAGATCTACCGCCGGGCCGGGTCGAGCCGAGCGCGCTCGCGTTCCGGCCGATGCATCCCGAGGAGGCCGAGCTCGTTTGCCGGTGGGAGCGACAGCTTCTGGCAGAGACGTCGTTCCACCTCAAGGAGCCGGAGGAAGTGCTGACGGAGACGGCGATGGCACAGGTGCTCGCCGACGAGCAGAAGCCCGGGCGCTTGGCGCTGGCCGCGGTCACGCGCGACCGCGAGGGCGAGAGGGTCGTCGGCTACGGCTCGATCGCGAAGGAGCTGGGGTTGCGCATGCAGCATGATTGCTTCTGCACCCTGAGCCTGCTGCGGACGCATTGGGGCGTCGACATCGGTCGCCGCCTCATCGCCCGGCTCGAACAATGGGCGCGCGAGCACGGCGCGCGCCGCCTCTCGACGAGCCTTCTCGCCCATAACCGCCGTGGCCTGCGCTTTGCCGAAGCGCAGGGCTTTGCCATCGAGGTCGACTCGCCGCGCTTTGCCATCATCGACGGCCGCGCGGTTCGCCGCCTCCGGCTGGCAAAGCGGCTCGAAGGCTGAGTCGGCAGAAGGGGAGCGTCATTGCATGCAATACGCCTGGACCTGCGGCTGTTGCGGCAAGCAATACAGCACGCTGCCTGAAGGATTCGCGTATGCGGCGCCGGATTACTGGTTCGCAATTCCTCCTGCGGAACGGGAGAGTCGCGGCAAATGCGACAGCGATCGCTGCCACATCGAGGGCGTCGGATTCTTCGTGCGAGGATGTGTGGAGATTCCGATTGTCGGCACCGACACGACCTACATCTGGGGCGTTTGGGCGTCGGTCTCCAAGCAAAGCTTCCGTCGCATTCTCGACCTCTGGGACGCGCCCGACGTCGAAAGCGAGCCGGCGAAATTCGGGTGGCTGTCCAACAACATCAAGATCTACCCGTCGACGCTCAATCTGAGGACGAACCTGCATCTGCGCAGCAACAACAAACGTCCCGCGATCGAGCTCGAACCAACGGATCATCCGCTTGCTGTCGAGCAACGGAACGGAATGACCATCGAGCGGGTGCTGGAGATCACGGCGGCGATGTCGCCGCATCATTAAAGCTGTGCCGCGCCTACTCCGCCGCCGGCGCCGGACAACTCACGCCCGTCCCGCCCAGGCCGCAATAGCCGCCGGGGTTCTTCGCGAGGTATTGCTGGTGGTAATCCTCGGCGTAGAAGAACTCGCCGGCTTCGGCGATCTCGGTGGTGATGGCGCCGCGTCCGGCGCGGGTGAGTGCCTGCTGATAGGCATCGCGTGAGGCCTCGGCGAGGCGCCGCTGCTCCGGCATCGTGTAATAGATCGTCGAGCGGTATTGCGTGCCGACATCATTGCCCTGGCGCATGCCCTGCGTCGGATCGTGGCTTTCCCAGAAGGTCTTGAGCAAGGTCTCGTAGCTCACCTGCTTCGGATCGAAGACCACCAGCACCGCTTCGGTATGACCGGTGAGTCCGGAGCAGACTTCCTCGTAAGTGGCATTGGGCGTGTAGCCGCCGGCATAACCGACCGCCGTGGTGTAGACGCCGGGCAGCCGCCAGAAGCAGCGCTCGGCGCCCCAGAAGCAGCCGAGGCCGAAGATCGCCGTCTCGAGCCCGGCCGGAAAGGGCGGCTTCAGCGGATGGCCGTTAACGAAATGCGCCTCGGGCACCGGCATCTTCGCGGCGCGCCCGGGCAGCGCGTCCGTGCGCGCCGGCATCGCCGTCTTCTTGCGCATCCACATGGCTCGCCTCCTTTGGTCGCTCGCCCTCAATGTAGGAAGTCCCGTGCCGCTGCGGCAATTGCCATTGACGCACAAGTGAACGCCGGCTAGGCGGGCGGCGGCAGCGACGGAGGGACCGCCATGAAAGTGATGGAAATGCGCGACGCGTGGGGGGTCGAGCACATCAAGCCCGGCACCCGGCCCGAGCGCGTCCCGGGCCCCGGCGAGGTGCTGGTGAAGATGGCGGCGGCTTCGGTCAATTTCCGCGACTTCGTCATGACGCGGCGCGGCTATGGCAGCCATAGCGGCGAGCTGCCCCTGATCCCGCTTTCCGACGGCGCCGGCACAGTGAGCGCGGTCGGGCCGGGCGTCACCCGCGTCAAGCCCGGCGACCTCGTTTGCCCGGCCTTCGCGCAGCACTGGATCGCCGGCACAATGAAAGAAGAGCACCGCGCCGGCATGCTGGGCGGCATGCTCGACGGCGTGATGCAGGAGATGATGCTGCTGCCGCAAGCGGGCGTGGTGAAGGCGCCGAAGGGCTGGAGCGCGCTCGAAGCGGCAACGCTACCTTGCGCCGCGCTCACGGCGTGGAGCGCCGTCATCGGCAGCGGCGTCAAGGCGGGCGATGCCGTGGTGACGCAAGGCACGGGCGGCGTTTCGCTCTTCGCCGCGCTGTTCGCCAAGATGCAGGGCGCCTTCGTCATCCTGACCTCGTCGAGCGACGAGAAGCTGGCGCGCGCCAAGAGCTTCGGCGCGGATCTCGGCATCAACTACCGGACGCATCCGGAATGGAGCCGCGAGACGCGCAAGGCGCTGGGCGGGCGCGGCGCCGATCTCATCGTCGAGCTCGGCGGCGCCGAGACGCTCGACCAGTCGCTGCGCGCCATCCGCACCAGCGGCACGCTCGCCATGATCGGCGTGTTGTCGGGCGCCACGGCCGCACTCAATCTCGGCCGCGTGGTGACGCAGAATGTGCGGTTGCAGGGTGTGACCTTGGGCAGCCGCAATGCCTTCGAGGACATGGTGCGCGCCATCGATCTGCACGGCGTCAAGCCGCCGATCGACGAGAAGCGCTATGCTTTCGAGGAAGTCGCAGACGCCATCCGCGCCATCGCGACCGGCCGGCACTTCGGCAAGATCTGCATCGAATTCTGACCGGCCGCGTCAGTCGCGCTCAGAGCGGGCCTTTACAAGCGACGGTGACACCGCTCGCGTTGTCGCGCTGCAAAGCGATTCGGCGCTGCATCTCCTGACATGTCGCGAGGTCGGTCACTTCGCCGACC
>JASHUO010000789.1 GCA_030039975.1 Alphaproteobacteria bacterium | reverse complement strand
CCGCCTTCGGAGAAAGGCTGCGCATAGATCGCGCCCTCGGCGACAATGCGGCGGTAGTGCTCGGCGCGGTGGCGCTCATGGCGCGCGCGCTGCTCGGCGCTCATCTCGAGATCGTCCGCCAGCGCCCCCGTCCACAACGTCGAGCAGACATGCATGTTGAAGGTGAGTGCAGTCGCGCCGCAATGGCGGCCGAGCTCGGCCGATACCAGGCAGTATGTGGGGAAATCGGCACCGATGCCGCCATGGCGCTCCGGCACGCACAGCGCGGTGAGCCCCGCCTCGCGCAGATCGTCATAATTCTCGAAGGGAAAGCTTGCTTCGCGGTCGTACCTGTCGGCACGCGGCGCAAAGCGCTCGCGCCCGAGCTTGCCGGCCAGCGCGAGGAGGTCCTGCTGCTTGTCGCTGAGCCTCATCGGCAATGCTCGCGCAGGAATCCCAGCACCGCCGCGTTGAAACGCTGCGGCTGCTCCAGATTGGCCAGATGGCCGCAATCGGGAAGGATGGTGAGCGCCGCCTGTTTGATCCGCCGCGCCATGCCGCGCGCGACGTCCGGCGGCGTCAGCCGGTCATCGGCGCCGACCAGGATGTGCACCGGCACGCGGATGCTGTCGAGATCGGGGACGCGCTCATAGAGGAACGAGGCCTCGATCGTCTTCAGATAGGATTGGGTATGGAGCGCGGCCATGCTGTCGACGAGGCGCTGCAGCACTTCCGGCGGCGCTTTGGGACCGATCAGCGTCTTGGCGACCTCGGGCGCCATCTCCGCCGGCGTCTTGCCGGCGCGCAGCGGCTCCTGGCGCAAGCGGATGAACTCGCGCCGCTTTTCGGCCGGCATCTGCGCCAGCCCGGGCTGCGTATCGCACAGCGTCAGGCTCGCCACTCGCTCGCGATGGCGGTCGTGAAAATCCATGGCGATGCGCCCGCCCATGGAAAGGCCGCAGAGATGCGCGCGCTCGGCCTTGAAATGATCGAGCACGCGCAGCAGATCGGCGCAGAAATCACCGAAATCGAGCGCGCCGTCGTAATCGTCGCTCGCGCCATAGCCGCGCGCGTCCCAGGCAGCGGCGGTGAAATCGCCGGCGAAAGCCGGAAGCTGATCGCGCCAATTGCTGCGATTGCCGCCGATGCCGTGCAGGAACAGGAGCAAGGGCCCCTGCCCCGCGACATCGACCGCGATGCGCGGGCGCGGCTCGATCCGGATCGTCGCCTGAATCGTCAAAATTGACCGCCTCTCTCGTCGCGTGCCAGCATATCGAAGAGACCGGGAGGCAACAATGTCGAGCGCTATCGAAGCCAAATGGGTGAGCTGTTTCCGCCGCGCCTTCGAGCTGTCGGGCATCGGCAAGGGCACGCTCGTCGCCATCCTGTCCGAGACGCTCTCGCGCGAAGTCAACGTCAAGCTCGCCGAGCTCGCCCTCATCGAGCTCGGTGCGCGCGCCTTTCGCGTCACCATGCCGACGCCGCCGCAATCGGCCCCTGTGCCGGTGCGCTCGACCGGCGCTTCCGAGGCGCTGCAGCGCAACCCGGCCGCGGTCCGCGCGCTCTCCGCGTGCGAGATCGTCATCGACTGCACTGTGGAAGGGCTGCTGCACGCGCCGGAGACGCCGGAGCTGCTAGCCGCGGGGACGCGCATCTTCATGATCAGCAACGAGCACCCGGAAATCCTCGAGCGGCTGATGCCCGATCCGGCGCTGCAGCCGAAGGTCGCGACCGCGATGGAGATGCTGCGCAAGGCGCGGCAGATGCGCGTCACCTCGGCGGCGGGCACCGACCTCGCGATCGAGGTTGCCGGCGCGCCGGTGCGCGGCAATGCCGGCTATCTCGATCCCGCCGCCAAGGTCGCCTATTGGCCCGGCGGCTTGTGCCTCTGCTTTCCCAAAGCGGGGACGGTGAACGGCACCTTGGTGATGGCGCCGGGCGACGTCAACCTCACCTTCAAGCGCTATCTCGAAACCCCGATCCGCCTCAGCATCGAGCGCGACTATGTCACCGCGATCGACGGCGACGGGCTCGATGCCGAGCTCATGCGCAGCTACATCGCCGCCTGGGAGGAGCGCGACGCCTATGCCGTCTCGCATGTCGGCTGGGGCATGAACCCGCGCGCCCGTTGGGACGCGCTCGCGCTCTACGACAAGGCCGATCTCAACGGCACCGAGCTCCGGGCCTTTGCCGGCAATTTCCTCTATTCGACCGGCGCCAACGAGACCGCCGGCCGCTTCACCCGCGGCCATTTCGATCTGCCACTGCGCCACTGCACCATCGCGCTCGACAACAAGATCATTGTCGAACGCGGAAGGCTGCTGCCGCCGCTCGGAGACTAGGATCTCGACGCGAGCGAGGGCGTGCTGCGGCTCTACGCCAGAGGCACTTCGCCTCGCGGAAACCACGAAGGTCTGCACATGGCGCGCCTCGGGGAGGTCAATCGACGGCTGCGGCTGCCGGGCGGCGCAGCCGTTCGACCTTCGCCATCGCGGTCGGGCCGGGCCACTCCTCCATCAGCCATTGGGGGAGCGGATCGTCTGCGCTGCTGAGCGGCAGCACTTCGTCCTCGTCGCCGCGGCCGTTCGGGAACAGCTCCAGCGCCCGCGGCAT
>JASHUO010000788.1 GCA_030039975.1 Alphaproteobacteria bacterium | reverse complement strand
CCGCCATTCTCGGCGCGGACGCGGAACTCGCAGTCATAGGTGGTGCGCCGCGTCCAATGGGCGTTGAGGCGCTGCTGGCGCAGCAGCAAATCGTCCGGATTGAGCCGGCCGGCCAGTGCGCGCCCGGTGCCGACAGCGCTGGCATCGGCGACGCCGAGCATCGCGCCGACCGAGCCGTGCCAGAGGATGGTATCGGTCCCGAGATCCCAGTCGTAAGCGACATCGCCCGCCGCAGTGAGGGCGGCCTCCAGGCGATGCGGCACGTCTTTCTCGTCCGGGGGCATCTTCTCTCGGCGCTCATTCTGAGTGATCGAGCCGTCACCCAATCATGGCGATCAGCCCAAAGCTTCTGCCGAGCGTAGTAGCCACCACTTTACGAAAGATTAAGTCGGAGGCGCGGAATCGCCCTCCTTACGAGGGCGTGTGCGCTTCCAGAAACGGGAGCACGGCTTGGTTAAATTCCCGTGCCATCACCTGGGTGAAGCAATGCCCGCCCTGGGCGAAGAACTTGGCCTCGGCGCCGGGAATGAGCCGCGCCAGATCCTCGGAGAAATAGGCCGGCGTCACGACGTCGTCCTGGGCGGCAATGACGAGCGCCGGCGTGCGGATGCGGCCGAGATCGGCAGTGCGGTCGAAAGCAAGCACGGCATCGATGCGGCTCATCGCCACCTCGGCCGGCGCGAAGGTCGCGAGCGCCTGAGCCTCGAGCTGGCGGAGCTTCTCGTTGTGGCGTGCGACCCAGAACGGGGGATAGAGCAGCAAGGACGAGGCCTGGAGATAGCTGGCGGGGCCGAGGTGCTGCAGGATCTCCTTGCGCAGCGCAAAGAGACGGCGGAAATAGGCGTCGGCCTTCGTCCAGCTCGCGGAGATCACCACGCTGGCGAGGCGCTGGGGATGGTCGATGGCGAGCACTTGCGCCACCGCGCCCCCGGTCGAGTGGCCGACGACATGCGCCCGCTCGATGCCGAGCGCGTCCAGCAACCGCACGAGGTCGTCGGCGATGCGCTCGACGGTATAGGAGATGCGGCTATGGTCGCTCTGGCCGACGCCGCGATGATCGTAGAGCACGACCTCGAAGCGCTTGCCGAAGGTCGGCACCTGCTCGCGCCAATAAGAGGCGGCGCCGTTGAGGCCGCTGACGAACACAACCGGGAAACCGGCCCCGTGCCGCTCATAGTAGAGATGGCAATCGCCGATCGATACGCGCGGCATGGCGGAAGGTGTCCGGGCCGGTCAGGACAAGAGCTTCGTTTACAATTTGCCACCCCCTGTGTCAAACACCAGCAGCGACGGCCAGCCATGCGCGAAGCGAAGCACGCGGCCTTGTCCGGCGCGATCGCGCCCCTCCTGCTTATTCGCTCCATCGCCGCGCGCGGCGCTGCCTTGCCTGCGAAGCCTTGAGGTGCGGCGGAACCTCATCGCTCAACGAGTGTTAGCGCTCGAACCGTCGAACCAAATAATTATGTCGGCGGCGCTGCGGCTGACCGGCCGCGGGGACGGGTGGGGCCAAGGGATAGAGGGGCATCTGATGGCGGGACACCGCAGTTCGGGGCTAGATCGCGACGGTTCCGGAGCGGATGCGCATGTTGCCGAGTCGAATCGGCTCTCGCCCATAAATTGCCACAGCCTCACAAGCATTCGCGCAGAAGAATTGCTGGCGAACGCGCTGGTTTTTCGGTATTCACGAAATCCTTGGTACAGCGCTTCCAGTGATCGTCGAGGCGAAAACTGGTTGAAGTCGTCGGCTTCCTCGCCTACTTTTACTTCTTACCGGGACGTTGCATGGAAAACGCCGATCTGCAGCGCTCCCTCCCAGACGTACCTTACATCCTCGCACGTTGCCCTGATGGCATGTCGGGCGTCCTAAGGCGGACCGACCCTTCCCCTCTTGCACCGTTACCCAAACCATGAGTGCAACGGAAACCACCAAGCGAACGACCAGCCGGACGCAGGACATTGACCGCCATGTCGGCGCCCGGATACGGGAACGACGCATCATGCTCGGCCTGACGCAGCAGCAGCTCGCCGACCTCATCGGCGTGACCTATCAGCAGGCCCATAAATACGAGCGTGGCATCAACCGCGTCTCCGCCGGAAGGTTGTTCGAGATCGCGCGCGTGCTGAGCGTCCCCGTCAGCTATTTCTTCGAAGGGCTCGACAATCAGAGCGGCCGCCCGGTGAGCCAGCGCGAGCGAATGTGCCTGGAGCTGGCGCGGAACTTCGCCCAGATCCCGAACGAGCGGCATCAGGAAGCGCTGAGCCAGCTCGCCCGCGCCCTCGCGACGCAGCATTAGCGCGCTGCCTTCGACCGGATCGGTGCGGCGAGCCTGCCGCATCCTGCTTGCGTCCTACCCCCCACCCTACCCTCCCCCTCAAGGGGGGAGGGGCTAAACTTTACTGAGAACTGACGACCCACACCCAGAGCGGCGTTGCGCCGCAGGGATGGCGCGCCGGGAGTGTTTGGCCGCGGGCGGGATCGACTGATAGAGTGCGGCAAACCCTAGGTTTCGCGCACCACGCTCATGCCCCTATCGGCAGCGGCACTATCCCGGCCGCGTTTGGCAGACACTCCGGCCGCTCTTTTCGGATGCTGACGGCGCTTCTTCCGGTGCTCCTCGCCTATGGCGCCGCATCGCTCAGCGGTATCATCTTCGGCCGGCGGGCGCAGGTCGTGGTCTATGGGCTGTCGGCGCTTGCCGCAGCCGCAACGGCGCTCGCGGCCGCGCGCTTCCTGGCCGCCGGCGCCGCGCCCGAAAGCGCGCTGCTGCCGCTGGGGCTGCCGTGGATCGGCGCGCATTTCCGCATCGACTCACTCAGCGCCTTCTTCCTCTTCGTCATCGGCCTCGCGGCAACGCTGATCAGCGTCTATGCCCTCGATTACGGCAAGCACGACGCTGAAGCCGGCCGTGTGCTGCCGTTCTATCCCGCCTTCCTCGCCGGCATGACCCTCGTGCCGATTGCCGCCGACGCGTTCAGCTTCCTGGTGTGCTGGGAAGGGATGTCGGTCGCCTCCTGGCTCCTCGTGCTCGCCACCCATCGCCAAGCCGAGACGCGCAACGCCGCTTTCCTCTATCTCGTCATGGCATCGCTCGGCGTCGGCGCGCTGCTGCTCGCCTTCGGGCTGCTGGCCGGTGGCCAGGGCGATTACAGCTTTGCCGCGATGCATGGCGCCGCGCTCGACCGGTGGCGGAGCGGGCTCTGCTTCGTCCTCATCCTCATCGGCACCGGCTCCAAAGCCGGCATGGTGCCGCTCCATGTCTGGCTGCCGCCGGCCCATGCCTCGGCGCCGAGCCATGTTTCAGCGCTGATGAGCGGCGTCATGACCAAGGTGGCGCTCTACGGCTTCATCCGCCTCGCCTTCGATTTGGCCGGGCCGGCGCCTTGGTGGTGGGGCGCGGTCGTGCTGCTGCTCGGCGGCGTCACCGCGCTCTTGGGCGTGCTCTATGCGGTGATGCAGCATGATCTGAAGCGGCTGCTCGCCTATCACACCGTCGAGAATATCGGCATCGTCGTCATCGGCCTCGGCCTCGCCTTGGCCTTTCGCGCCGATGGTCTGGCGCTGCTGGGGGCGCTGGCTCTCGCTGCGGCGCTGCTCCACGTCTTCAACCACGCCATGTTCAAGAGCCTCCTCTTCCTCGGCTCGGGCGCGGTGCTCGTCGCCACCCATGAGCGCGACATGGAGCATCTCGGCGGGCTCATCCATCCGATGCCGGTGACGGCCTTCGTCTTCCTGATCGGCGCGGTGGCGATCTCGGCGCTGCTGCCCTTCAACGGCTTCGTCTCGGAATGGCTGACTTTCCAGGCGATCATCAACGGCGCGCTGCTGCCGCAATGGCTGCTCAAATTCGCGGTGCCGGTGGTCGGCGCCATGCTGGCGCTCGCCGCGGCGCTCGCCGCGGTGTGCTTCGTCAAAGTGTTCGGCACCGTCTTCCTCGGCCGCGCGCGCCGGCCGGCCGCGGCCGAGGCGAAAGAGGTGAGCGCGCTGATGCTGGCGCCGATGGCGGGCTTTGCCGCAATCTGCACCCTGGTCGGCGTCGTGCCGCAGAGCATCCTCGGCCTGGTGCGGCCGGTGGCGGCGTCGCTGATTCCCGGCGGACCCGGCATAGAACTATCGGACTGGCCCTGGCTCGCGCCGCTCGGCCCCGATCACAGCTCCTATAGCGGCATCGTCATCCTGCTCGCGGTGACCTTCCTGACGGCGCTCTCGGTGCTCGTCATCCATCGCTTCGCCTCCGACCGGCTGCGCCGCTCGGCGCCATGGGATTGCGGCTTCCCCGACCCGCGGCCCGAAACGCAATACACCGCCTCGAGCTTCGCGCAGCCGATCCGCCGCATCTTCGGCAGCATCGCCTTTGCCGCGACCGAGCGCATCGACATGCCGGGGCCGGGCGAGACGCGTCCCGCCGCGATCGAGGTGAGCCTCAGCGATCCCGTCTGGGAGGGAATCTATGCGCCGACGGCGCGGCTCGTCGGCTTGCTCAGCGAGCGCCTCAACCTGCTGCAGTTCCAGACCATCCGCCGCTATCTCTCGCTCATGTTCGCGGCGCTGGTGCTGTTGCTGCTGATCGTCGCGGTGAGCCAATGAGGGTGGCGCTTCTCGAGCTGCTGCAGTTCGCGCTGCTGGTGGCGCTGGCGCCGCTGCTCACCGGGCTCGTGCGCAAGCTCAAGGCGCGGCTCAATGCGCGCATCGGGCCGAGCCTGCTGCAGCCCTATCGCGACCTCTTGCGCCTGTTGCGCAAAGAGGTGGTGCTGGCGCCGAATGCGTCCTGGCTCTTCCGCACCATCCCCTATGTTGTCTTCGCCGCGATCTGGCTCGCCGCCGCGATCGTGCCGACCTTCGCCACCGGCCTGGCGCTGAGCCGCACCGCCGATCTCATCGCGCTGGTGGCGCTGCTGGCAAGCGCCCGCTTCGCGCTGGCGCTGGCAGGCATGGATGTCGGCACCAGCTTCGGCGGCATCGGCGCGTCGCGCGAGATGATGATCGCCTCGCTCGCCGAGCCGGCGATGCTGATGGTCACCTTCACCGTGGCGCTGCTGGTGCGTTCGACCTCGCTGCCGCACATCGCCGACTACCTGCTGACGCACAATGTCGGGATCCGCATCTCGCTGCTGCTGGGCCTGGTCTCGCTGCTGATCGTGGCGCTCGCCGAGAATGCGCGCATCCCGGTCGACAATCCCGCGACCCATCTCGAGCTCACCATGGTGCATGAGGCGATGGTGCTGGAATATTCCGGCCGGCATCTGGCGCTGATCGAAGCGGCGTCGATGGTGAAGCTGCTGCTCTACATCTCGCTCATCGCCGCCGTCTTCTTCCCGTGGGGCATGGCGCGGGATCTCGGCGATGCGCGCGCCGTCGCCTTGGGCCTCCTGAGCTATGGCGCGAAGCTCGCCTTGGGCGGCGGTGTCCTGGCGCTGTTCGAGACCAGCATCGCCAAGATGCGCGTCTTCCGCCTCGCCGAGTTCCTGGGCGGCGCCTTCCTGCTGGGGCTGCTGGCGGCGCTCTTCCTTTACGTCTCGCAAGGCCTCTGATGCCGGGCTTCGCCACGCTCCCCTACGACGTCGCGCATGTCCTCGACACGCTCGTGCTGGTGCTGAGCTTCGCTTTGCTCTATCAGCGGCGGCTCTTCGGCGTCCTCACCATCTATGCCTGGCAGGCCCTGCTGCTGGCGGCCGCGGCGGCCTGGCAGGCCTATGCGCAGGACGCGCCGCATCTCTACATCACCGCCGGCATCGCCCTCGTCTTCAAGGCGATCATCATCCCCATCGCGTTGCACCGCATCATCGTCTATCTCGACATCCATCGCACCATCGAGACGGCGCTCGGCGTCGGCGCGACGCTCACCGTCGGCGTGGCGCTGGTGGCGCTGTCGATCCTGCTGGTGCTGCCGGTGACGACGGCGTCGGGGGCGCTGACGCGCGAGAGCCTCGCCGCCGCGCTCTCGGTGGTGCTGCTCGGCCTGCTGATGATGATCACGCGGCGCAACGCCGTGAGCCAGGTGGTGGGCTTCATGTCGCTGGAGAATGGCCTCATCCTCGCCGCGGTCGGCGTCAAGGGCATGCCGCTGGTGGTCGAGCTGTCGATCGCCTTCTCGGTGATGGTCGCCTTCATCATCTTCGGTGTCTTCTT
Source organism: Alphaproteobacteria bacterium (assembly GCA_030039975.1). Lineage (GTDB taxonomy): Bacteria > Pseudomonadota > Alphaproteobacteria > ATCC43930 > CGMCC-115725 > DAHUYF01. The sequence goes on along the minus strand of JASHUO010000788.1, from coordinate 2,477 downwards.
CTTCCATATCCGCGAGCGCTTCGACACGCTCGACATCCACGACATGGAGCGCTTCCGGGGAGAGCGGCGGTGAACCCGGTCCATCTCATCCTCGCCATCCCGGCCGGCGCCGCCGTGTTGCTGGCGCTGCTGCCCGGCTATCGGCTCGCGGCGCGGCTCAATGTCGTAGCCGCGGCAGCAACGCTCGGCGCCAGCGTTGCACCGTTCTTCCACCGGCCCGAGACGACGCCGCTGCTGCTGATCGACGATTTCAACATCTACCTTATCCTGCTCACCGCCTTCGTCGCTTTCACCACCAGCCTGTTCAGCGCGCGCTATGTCATTCACGAGGTCACGACCGGGCGCTTGCCCGCCCGCTATCTGCGCTTTTACCACGCGATGTACCAGGCGTTCTGCTTCACCATGCTGCTGGCGCTGACCGCGAACAATCTCGGCGTGATGTGGGTGGCGATCGAGGGCGCGACGCTCACCACCGTGCTCATGGTCGGGCTCTACCGCACCCATGAGGCGCTCGAGGCGGCGTGGAAATACTTCATCCTGTGCGGCGTCGGCATCGCGCTGGCGCTGTTCGGCACCACCTTGATGTATCTCGCGGCGCAGCCGGTGATGGGCGAAGGCATGCCGGCGATGACCTGGTCGGCGATGCTGCCACGCGTTGGCGCGTTCAGCCCGGCGATCTTGAACCTCGCCTTCGTCTTCCTGCTGGTGGGCTACGGCACCAAGGTCGGCCTCGCGCCGCTCCATGCCTGGCTGCCCGACGCGCATGCCGAAGGTCCGACGCCGATCTCGGCGGTGCTGTCGGGGCTCCTGCTCAACGTCGCGCTCTATGTCGTGCTGCGTTACAAGATGCTGCTCGCCGGCAATGCCCAGGCGGTAGCGCCGGGCCCGCTGATGATCACCATGGGCCTCGCCTCGCTGCTGCTCGCGAGCTTCATGCTCTATCGCCGGCGCGACATCAAACGCCTCTTCGCCTATTCCTCGATCGAGCATATGGGCATCATCACCTTCGCCTTCGGCATGGGCGGCAGCCTCGCCAATTTCGCCGGGCTGCTGCACATGACGATGCACAGCCTGACGAAATCGGCGATCTTCTTCGCCGTCGGCCATATCTCGCAGGTCAAAGGCACGCAGAAGATCGCCGAGATCCGCGGCCTCACCGAAAGCCAGCCGCTGCTCGGCTGGGCCCTGGTCATCGGCGTCATCGCCATCGCCGGGCTGCCGCCCTTCGGCGTCTTCACCAGCGAGTTCCTGGTGCTCACCACCAGCTTCGCGCGCGCGCCGCTGCTGGCGCTGTTGCTGCTGGCCGGGCTGCTGGTCGGCTTCGGCGCGCTGATGCTGCGCCTCCAGGGCCTCGCCTTCGGCGCCGGTGAAGGCGGCGGCAAGGCGAGCTCGGCGGCGCTGCTGCCGCTGTTCCTCCATTTCGCCCTGGTGCTCTGTGCCGGGATCTATCTGCCGGGTCCGCTCGTCGCCTGGTTCCGCACCGTGGCGCGGCTGCTCGGATGAGCAACGGCAGCGATCTCCTCGGTTTCCTCGCCCGCGGCGCCGCGCGGCCGCAGCGTCCCTGGCCGCATTGGCGCCTCAACCGCGGGCAATGGCTCGATCTCGCAACGCACCTCACCATCGCCGATTGGAGCTTGCTCGGGCTCTGGGCCGAGCCCGGCGAGGTGTTTGCCGCTTTCGCCACGGCGGCCGGGGACGCCTTGGCCACCGCCTCGCTCGCCTGCCCGGAGGGCGGCTTCCCCTCGCTCGCCGGCATCCGGCCGGGCGCGCTGCGGCTGGAGCGCGCGGCGCAGGATCTGTTCGGCCTCAGCGCCGACGGCATCCCCGATGCGCGTCCCTGGCTCGATCACGGCCAATGGCGGGACCGCGGCGGCAATCCGCGCGCAGCGACGCAATACGCGTTCCTGCCGGTCAAAGGCGAAGGCGTGCACCAGATCCCGGTCGGGCCGGTCCATGCGGGGATCATCGAGCCCGGCCACTTCCGCTTCCATTGCAATGGCGAAGCCGTGGTGCGGCTGGAGCAGCGCCTGGGCTATGTGCACAAAGGCACGGAGAGCCTGATGGCGGGAAAGCCGCTGCTGGCGGCGGCGCGGCTCGCGGGGCGCGTCTCCGGCGACAGCACGGTCGGCTTCGCGCTTGCGTTTGCGCGCGCGGCAGAAGCCGCGCTGGGCATCGAGGCGCCGCCACGCGCGACCTGGCTGCGCGCGCTGATGGCGGAGCTCGAGCGCATCGCCAATCACCTCGGCGATATCGGCGCCATCTGCAACGACGCCTCCTTCGTCTTCTTGCAATCGCATATGACGGTGCTGCGCGAGAGCGTGCTGCAGACCGCTTGCGACTGCTTCGGGCACCGGCTGATGATGGACCGCGTCATCCCCGGCGGCGTTGCCGCCGATCTCGACGAAGCCGGTGCCGCGCGGCTCGGCGCGCTGGTGGCTGCGGTGCGACCGCGCTTTGCCGAGCTGATGGCAATCTAT
>JASHUO010000787.1 GCA_030039975.1 Alphaproteobacteria bacterium | reverse complement strand
AACGAGGAGCTCGACCGCGTGCAGGCCATCGCGCGCGCCGCGCGGGTGCGGCTCCGGCCGATCCTGATGACGACCGCGGCGATGGTGGTGGGCCTCATCCCGCTGCTGACCGCATCGGGCGCCGGCGCCGCAAGCCGCTTCTCGATCGGCCTCGTCGTCGTCACCGGCATGTCGATCGGCACGCTGTTCACCCTCTTCGTGCTGCCCGCCGTCTATTGCATCCTCGGCAGCGACCACCGCGCCTCAGTCACCGCCGCTCGCGAAGCCGAGATCGCCGCGGTGACGTCGCCTGCACTGCGCTGAGGGCTCCCCCACCGCCCCGCTGGGGCGGAGAAGGATTTAATCTGCTCGCTTTGACCTATGCCGGCTTAATCCATCTCCGGCGTGATCACGTTGCGTGGCCGGTTGGTGAGCAAGGCGGCGCGCATGGTTTCGGCCGCCTTGACGCGGGTGTCGTGCACCGCTTCCGGCGAGTAGAAGGCCGCGTGCGGCGTCACCACCAGACGGCCTTCGAGCCAGGGCTCCCGCGCGCGATAGGCGCGGATCAGCTCGGGCAGTGGTTCGACCGGCGGTTCGACCGGCAGCACGTCGAGTCCGGCGCCGGCGATGTGGCCGTCGCGCAGCAGCGTTCCGAGCGCATCGACATCGATGACCGGCCCGCGCGCCGTGTTCACCACCACGGCGCCGCGCCGCAGGAGCTTGAGTTGGTCGAGGCCCAGCATCCGCCGCGTCTCGCGGGTCAGCGGCGTGTGGATGGTGAGAGTGTCGGTCTGACGCAACAAATCCTCCAGCGTCGGCGCGCGCAACAGGCCGAGGCCGAGCTCGGCGCCGTTCGGCAGGTAGGGATCGTAGAAAACGACGCGGAAGCCAAACGCGCGGGCGCGCAGCGCCGCCGCCGTGCCGATGCGGCCAAGGCCGATAATGCCGAAGGTTTGCACTGAGGCGCGACGGACGAGATCGCCGGGAATCGGCCGCCAGGCGGGCGGCGGCGACCGGCGCTGCGCATCGTGATGCTGGATGATGCCGCGGCGCAGCGCCAGCGCCAGCGCGATGGCATGGTCGGCGACCTCTGTGGTGCCGTAATCCGGCACGTTGCAGATGAGGATGTTGCGCGCCGCCGCCGCCGGCCGGTCGAGCCGGTCATAGCCGACGCCCATGCGCACGATGGCGCGGAGCCGCGGGAAGCGCGCCATATCGGCGCCGGTGACGGTGAAGCGCGAGATCATGAGGCCGTCGACCTCGGCGCAATCGCCGGCGGCGAGCTCGGCAATGGAGCCCGCTTCGCGGCGCAGCACGCGCACCTCCGGCCCGAAGACCTCGCGCTCGAGCGCATCGTCGGGAAGCTGTCCTTCGGGGTAAAGCACCGTCGTTGCCATCGAATTTTCCTGTCGCTGTGCGGGTCGCGGAAGGGCACCGGCTGTCCTTCCGGCGCCGCGGGGGAACACTATCGGATGAGAAGTGTCAGAGGAAATTGTTGGGCCAGATGATGCTGCGCCACATATGCGCCACGGGCGAGCCGTCGAAGCCCAGCCCTTCCTCCGGTTGGCGGAAATGCCGGCCGATGATGTCGGTGAACTCTTCGAGCGGCACAATCGTGTTGGGGTCGAAGGCGTAGACATCGTAGATCGTGATCTGCCGCGCCGACATGTACCAGCGATGGGCGCGCGCCTCGCGATGCGCTGCCTGAATGTAGGGCGGTGGCACGTAATCGGCGCCGAAATAGCGGATATAGGCCTCGGGATAGGTGTAGCCGGCGGCTTCGTCGGCGAAGAAGCGCAGCGCCTGGTGATAGCGTACCGCCCAGCTCACCTCCTCCTCGACATAGGGGCCGATGAGCTGCGCGCCCCAATAGCCGTGATCGCTGCCGACCAGCGCGACATTGGCGATGTCGTGCACCAGGCAGGCGAGCACCAGCTTCTCGGGCAGCCCGGCCTTCCGCGCCAGATTCGCGCTTTGCAGCAGATGGTTGACGCCGCGCGGATGGAAGCGCCGGCGGAAAAAGTCGAGCAAGGTCGGCTTTTCCGGCATGGGGGGCAGCGCGGGATTGTCGCCCATCATCAAGACGCTATCGGGTCCGAGCTCGTTGAAGAGCTCGACGCGCTTCATATAGGCCGGCGTCCCCAGGGTGCCGATCGCCGGCGGAAAGATGATGCGCCGCCGCTTGCCTTGGCTGTGGCGTTCCGCGGCGATGGGGGCTCCGGCTTCGTCGGGCATGGCGTTCCTCCTCTTGCGGCCATGATCGGCGAGCCGTCGCTGCCTGTCCAGACGGTCGGCGCGACCGGGCGAGGGCAGGCTGGCCGCGCGCTGCGCCCCTCGCTATGTTCGGCAAGACATAGCGTTTGCGCGAACCCGTCATTCCAGCGATCGAGGCGATCATGATCAAGCGCGTTCTTCTCGCCGGCGCCGTCCTGCTGCTGCTGGCGGCGCGGCCGGCCTTTGCCGAGACCCTGGTGTTTGCTGCGGCAAGCCTCAAAAACGCGCTCGATGATGCCGTTGCCGCCTATCAAAAGGCCGGCGGCGAGGGGGTCAAGGTCTCCTACGCCGCAAGCTCGGCGCTGGCGCAACAGCTCGACAATGGCGCGCCCGCCGACATCTTCATCTCCGCCGATCTCGACTGGATGAACTATGCCGAAAAGCACAATCTCATCCGGCCCGGGACGCGCAAGGATTTGCTCAGCAACCGCCTGGTGCTGATCGCGCCGGCGGCCAGCCCGATCAAGCTCGAGATCAAGCCCGGTTTTCCGCTGGCGCGCCTGCTCGACGGCAACCGGCTGGCCGTCGCCGATCCCGATAGCGTACCGGCGGGCAAATACGCCAAGGCGGCGCTCACCAGGCTCGGCGTCTGGGCGTCGGTGTCGGACAAGCTGGCGCGCGCCGAGAATGTGCGTGCGGCGCTGATCCTGGTGGCGCGCCAGGAGGCGCCCCTCGGTATCGTCTACGCCACCGATGCGGCGGCGGAGCCCGGCGTCCGCATCGTCGCCGGTTTCCCCGCAGACAGCGTGCCGCCGATCGTCTACCCGATCGCGCTCACCGCGGCGAGCAAAAGCCCCGACGCGGCGAAATTCCTGGCCTTCCTCGAATCGCCGGCGGCGCGGCCGTTTTTCGAGAAACAAGGGTTCACGCTGCTGCCGTGAGCTGCTTCTCGGCCGTTGCGAGCCTGCAAGGATGTTTAGGAAGGGAGATAGGGGGATTTAGGGAGATAAGGGGATAAATAATGATTGCGCCGCAGGCGCAATCCTAATCGCCATCCCCATATCCCCCTTAATCCCCTTATCTCCCTTACGTTTGCTTTGTCGCTTGGGCACGCTGCCGAGCATCAGTCGGATTCGGCGGCGCCGCGCCGCGGCGGTTTGCGCCGCGACAGCGCGGCTTCAAGCGCGCGCAGATGCGGCCGCGCCGCCTGCTCTGCCTCGTCTTCGAGCGCCCGATAGTGTCGGACCACCTCGCGCCCGAACGGTGTCAGCGCGGCGCCGCCGCCGGATTTGCCGCCGAGCTTTGTCGCGACCAGCGGCGTCTTGAAGAGATGGTTGAGCGCATCAATCAACAGCCAGGCGCGGCGATACGACATCTCCATGGCGCGTCCCGCGGCGGAAATCGAACCGGTCTCGCCGACGAGCTCGAGCAACCGGATCTTGCCCGGGCCGATCGCGCCCTCTTGCGTGAGATCGATGCGGATGGTGAGCCGCGCCATGACATCAATTGTAGCGGCGCGGCAGGCAAAAACGAACTGCCCGGCGCCGCAGCTCGAAAGCGGCGGCGCCGGGCAGTCCGCAAACGAGCGCTATGTTGCGCTTAGCGCCGCTTCATCGAGCGACGCACGCGGCGCTTGGCGACGCGGCGGCGAGCGGAGCTCTTCTTCGCGCGCTTGACGCGGCGCGTCGACTTCTTCACGGCGGCCGAGGAACGCGCCGCCTTCGACTTCATGCGACGGTGCGACTTGCGCGCCGTCTTGTGCTTCTTTCTACGCATTGAAAGTCACTCCCAGCGATTGCAAACGTCGCACAGAGTGTGGTCAAGAAGTTAATAATTCCTTTTTGAAGCAAGTGCTTTTCAAGTCGAGCGCACGGTCGATCGCGTGTCGAGCCTGTCTCCGCATGGCTAATATGTGGTAATCGCCGAGACGAGAATGACGGTTACTTCGTCAAGACGACGCGAGTACGGCATCGAATGCGTGCGTCGCGTCGCGGCGTCCGGCGCGCCCCTCACGGACACTCGAAAACACCCATGAGACGCGGGTTTCTTGCAATTCGCGAGTCGCGCGCCGAGCGACAAAAATGCGCCGTCCGCGGCATGCAAACACTTGCTTTACGGGCCTCTCCGTGATTCTGTAGCCCCGGTAAATGCCGTTGTTACTTTTGCACAGAAGAGGGAGTCCGATACCTATGGCAGCAAAGAAAAAGGCGGGTGGTTCGTCCACGGTGACGTTGAAGCACCTGGCGGCCGCCGTCGCCGACGAGCACGAGATGCCGAAAAAGCACAGCGAGGCCGTGCTCAGCAGCATGGTCGACCTGGTCGTGAAGCATCTGAAGAAAGGCGACCGGATCCGCATCGGCGGACTCGGCATCCTGGTGGTGCGCAAGCGCGCCGCGCGCATGGGCCGCAACCCCGCGACCGGCGAGCCGATCAAGATCAAGGCGAGCAAGAAGGTGGCCTTCCGCGCCGCCAAGGAACTCAAGGAATCGATCTGAGCCGCTGGCGCGAGGGCTGAGCGCCGGCGCACCGCCGCTCGCGGCTTGATCCGCGAGCGGCCGAGCTGCGGTGCTTCGTCCGAGCGAGCGCCAAACCGATTCGCCCCACTGCCCGCCGCGCTCCTGCGCGGCGGGCAGTGGCATTTTTGGGGCGCGACCGCCGGCGGCAGGATCGCAGCGCTGGCGGCGGCGGGGCGCGCGCGATAGCATCCGGCAACCGCGCCGGGGAGGAAGACATGCCGCTGATGTCGGGAAAACGCGCCTTTCTCGAGCTTTTGAAGCAGGAAGGCGTCGAGATCATCTTCGGCAATCCCGGCACCACCGAGCTGCCGCTGATGGACGCCCTCGCCGTCGAGCCGGGGCTGCGCTACGTGCTGGCGCTGCAAGAGGCGGCGGTGATGGCGATGGCCGATGGCTACGCCCAGGCCTCGGGCCGCCTTGCCGTCGCCAATGTGCATGTGGCACCCGGCCTCGGCAACGCCCTCGGCATGCTCTATGACGCGCAGAAGGCGCAAGCGCCGATCCTGCTCACCGCCGGGCAGCACGATCAAAGCTTCAACTTCTCCGAGCCCATCTTGTGGGCCGATCTGCCGACGATCGCGCGGCCCTTCGTCAAATGGTCGGCCGAGGTGCGGCGCGTCGAGGATTTGCCGCGCGCCGTCCACCGCGCCGCCAAGACCGCGCTGGCGCCGCCGACCGG
>JASHUO010000786.1 GCA_030039975.1 Alphaproteobacteria bacterium | reverse complement strand
CGTTGGGTCCGAGCTCGGCCAGATAGTTCGGGAAGGTGAAGCCGTAAACCGACCATTGCTGCTCTGTCTCCAGCAAGGGATGCGTGAGCCCTTCCAGCACAGTGCCGCCCAGGTCGCGCTGCTTGTGCAGGACGAACTCGAAATCGCCCGTGAGCGAGGTCTCGATGGCGGTGCCGCCGAGCTCGCTGTCGCCCTGGGCCGCGTGCGGATCACCGACCGAAAAATAGGCGCCGGCGACGGCGACGGGGTAATACATCCGCGCCCCCTTGCCAATCCGCCAGTCATCGATGTTGCCGCCGGTATGGCCGGGCGGGATGGAGCTGACGAAATCGGCCTCCGCCGGCGCGAGACCCATCGTGCCGAAATGCAGGCGCGCGCGCACCTTCACGTTCGGCAGGATGTTCTGGCGCCGCCGGATCGAGCTATGGTCGACGCGCACGCCGGGATAGTCGATCGTCCGATGCACGATGCCGTCCGGGTCGGTTTGCGGCGTCCAGACGTAATTGTAGACGGCGCGCGCACCGGGCTCGCCGGACGTGTCCAGTTCGAAGATGGTGACCACCTCGCGCGGCTTCGGCTCCTCGATCAGGTCGTGATAGTGGAAGCCCCACGAGGCCGCGGCGTTGGAGCCGAAACAGCGTCCGGCGTAGCCGGCGCCGCGGCTCGGGCGCAGCCGGATGTCGAGGATGCGAACTTCCAGTATATCGCCGGGCTCGGCCGCTTCGATGGCGACAGGGCCCGTCAACAGGTGCACGCCGATCCCCTCCCCGGAGCCGCGCTGGAACGGCCCTGCGATCGGGCCGGCGCCGCGGCGAGGAACCGCTTTGCGCTCCGGGGTCCAGTGAAAGACGCTCTCAGCGCCCGGATCTCCCGCAATCATGCGGTCATAATCGTCGCCGGCGTGGTGGGTCAGGGTCTCGATCGTGGCGCGGTCGCCGGACCGCAACGTCAATGCGGGGGCGACCGTCTTGCTGAAATACCCCCAATGGACGGTGGCCGGCGAGACGGGAAGTGTATGGTGCCTCATGCGGAGCCTCGTTGAGCGGTTGTCGCGTGCGCGGGCGTCGTTGTTGGTTCGTGCGGCAGGTGGGACGGTTGGGTGATCCGGGCGCCGCTACCCCGCCGGGTGGTGCTCCTGGCGGCAATCGGGTGGGCGTTCCAGCGCGCTGTCTTCGCCCATCGCGCGCAGGAAGCGCGCCGTCAGAGGGTGCCGGGGTCGCGTGAGCACGTCGCGGGCGGGGCCTTGCTCGACGATGGTCCCATTGCTGAGGAACACGACGCGGTTTGCGACCTCGTAGGCGAAGCGCAGCTGATGCGTGCAGATGATCATCGTCAGCCGGTCCTCATCGGCGAGGCGTCGAATGACCTCGAGCACCTCGCTGATCAGCTCGGGGTCGAGGGCGGAGGTCGGCTCGTCGAGCAGCAGGACGTTGGGATTTGGCGCCAGCGCCCGAGCGATCGCCACGCGCTGCTGTTGTCCGCCGGACATGTGCCGCGGCAGCGCATCGGCCCGATCCAGCAGGCCCACCCGCGCCAACAGCTCTTGCGCGCGCTGGTCGGCGGCCGATCTCGACATGCCATGCACCCAGCGCAGCGGCCCGGCGACATTTTCGCGCGCGCTCAGATGGCTGAACAGGTTGAACTGCTGGAAAACCATGCCAACGCCGATGGTCGCGCGCTCTTTCGCCAAGGCGCGCGGCGGAACGCGGAGGCCATTCTCGCGGAAGCCGAGCGAACGACCGCCGACCCGCACCGCACCAGAGTCGCATTCCTCCAGATGGTTGATGCAGCGGAGCAGCGTGCTCTTGCCGGACCCGCTCGGACCGAGCAGCGCGACGACCTCGCCGACGCGCACCGTCAAATCCAGCCCCGACAGGACGGGGCGTTCGCCATAGCTTTTGTAGATGCCGAAGACCTCGACCATTGCCTTGCCTGAAGCGGGCGCGGGAGAGCGTAGCGACCGTGCTGGCGGCACTGCGGCACGCGAAGCCGCGGCCGCGGCGACCGCCGGCTTCGCCAGATCTCCCGGCGGCGTCGGCGAAGGCAAGATGTTGGCGCGATGCCACGGCAGAAACCGGCGCCAGCGCTCGCCCGGCGCGGGCCGGTCAAGATCGAGCACCATCTCGATGATCAGCTGTACTCCGCCGACGCCGCCCGTGAGCGCCAGGTAGAAGATGCCGGAAGCGAAGAAGATGGAAAAGAAATCGAAGGTGGACGATGCCAGCTGCGTGCTGCGCAGCGTCAGCTCCTGGACGGAGACCACCGAGGCGAGCGACGAGTTCTTCAGCGCGCTGACCGCTTCATTGCCCAAGGCCGGCACCATCAGGCGGATGGCTTGCGGCGCGATCACATGGCGCATCAGGACCCCTGGCGTCATGCCCAGGGCCTGACCCGCCGCGACTTGTCCGCTGTCGATGCCGCGCACGCCCGAGCGCAGGATCTCGGCAATGAACGGCGCTTCGTTGAAGGCGAGCGCGAGCCCCGCCGAGGCGATGGCGCTCAGCCGCAGCCCGATATGCGGCAGCGCGTCATAGGCGAAGACCATCTGCAGTATCAGCGGCGTTCCGCGGAAGATGACGGCGTAGCCGCGGGCGAGGGCGGACAGCAGGCCAAAGCGGGAGAGCTGCATAGCCGCCAGGATCAGACCGATCACCAGCCCCCCGCCCAGTCCCAGGCCGGTCACGCCGAGCGTGAGAACGATGCCGCGGATCAGGTACGGGAGGCTGAGATAATGAACAAAGAGATCCATTACTGCGTAAGCAGCGTCGGGGCTTCGACCGTGCCCGGATCGAGCGACCACTTCTTCAGCAGCGCCGTCTCGATGTCGGCTTTTTGGATCTCCACAAGCGCCGCCACGATGGCGGCACGAAACTCGGGCTTGGTCTTGGGGACCGCGATGCCAATCGAGTAGGGCAGCGTCACCGCGACGGCTTTCGCTAGCTTGTCAGGATAGGCCTTCACCGCCTGGTCCACGGTGTTCACGTCGTTGACATAGGTGTCGGCGCGACCGGCCAGGATTGCCTGAATGCAGTCGGCGTTGTTGTCGTAAAGCTGCAGTCCCGGCTCCGGCTTCCCCGCCGCCTTGCAAGGCGCGGCGAGGTTCTGCACCAGGGGAACTTCGACGAAACCGGTATTTTCCGCCGCGGTGTCGCCGCACATCGTCGTGTTGATCCCGGTGATGTGCTTCGGATTGCCTTTGGCCACCAGGACGCCGTCGAACACCTTGGAATAGGTGATGAAGTCGGCTGCCTTGGCCCGCTCATGGGTGGCATAGATGTCCGAGATCACGATGTCGGCCTGTCCGCTCTGCAGCGTCGTCAGCAGTGCCGCAAAAGCGACCGGCTTGTAGGTCAGGGTGAAACCGAGGCAGCTGCCAAGCATTTCGGCGAGATCGACGTCGAAGCCGATATATTTGCTCGGGTCGTTGGGGTCGAGCGCTTCATAGCCGGGCGTATGCGGATTGACCGCATCGACGAGCTTCGCTCCCTTCAGCTTGGGATACTTTGCCTGAAGCGCCTTGCACGCGGCTGGCGCCTCGGGCAGAGCTGCCTCGGCGCGCCCTGGCGCGAAGAGCGCGGCGGCGCAGAGAACGCCGAGCATGGCCGGGAGCCAACGTCTGATCTTCAGGGTGACGACCAGTGTGCTATCCCGCGGGCACCGCACGTCGTCGGTGGGATTTTCGAGCATCAAACCATCTCCTTTCGATTGTTTGCGCGCTGATGCCCAATGGCCTGCACCATGCTGCACAGGCGCACGAACGAGACTAGGAGTGAAGACCCCAACGCGGCTTGCTTTCAGGCGAACAATAAATTTCACGCGACCGCGGCGCTCACAA
>JASHUO010000785.1 GCA_030039975.1 Alphaproteobacteria bacterium | reverse complement strand
CGAGGGGAGCCATGTCGGCCGGCTGCTGGCGCCGCTCGCCGCGGATGCGGCGCTCGTCACCGTCATCGACGGCCATCCCGCGACCTTGTCGTGGCTCGGCGCGGTCGCGCGTCACCGCGTCCATCCGCTCGGCGTCGAGCATTTCGGTCAGTCCGGCGACATCCCCGATCTCTACCGCGTCTACGGCCTCGACGCCGACGCCATCCTCGACGCCGCCGCCCGCGCCTGCCTGGAGCGGCCCTGACGCGCCGGAAGAGGGGTGAGGCAGGGCTATCGCAGAGGGACCACAGAGGCAGTGAGGCGGTGAGAAGGCCAAGGGTATTGGCGCGTGAAGCGCGCCAGTATTTCTTTCCTCACTGCCTCGCCGCCTCTATGGTGAACCCGTTCCGCGGGCGTGGATCTGATCCCCCTCATCCCCAATCATCCCCATATCCCCCTTCACCTTATCGCCCTCTCCCCGACCCGTGTCCCCTGTGCGTCAATGCCGCGGCACGGTGTCGGCTCTTGCCTCGGCGACCGCCTGTGCTATGAAGCGCGTTTTGGCGGCGGGCGGGCGTGGCGGAATTGGTAGACGCACTGGATTTAGGTTCCAGCGACGCAAGTCGTGGGGGTTCAAATCCCTCCGCCCGCACCAGCCCGCAAGCGATCCAACAGGCTCGAGCACCGATGCAGATCACCGAAACCAGCGCCGAGGGGCTGAAGCACGAATTCAAAGTCACGGTCGATGCCGATGACATCAAGGCCGGCATCGAGAAGCGGCTGCGCGAGATCGGCCGGCAGGTGAAGCTGCCGGGCTTCCGTCCGGGCAAGGTGCCGCTCACCGTGCTGCGCCAGCGCTATGGCAGCTCGGTGCTGGGCGAAGTGCTGGAGCGCACCGTCAACGACACCTCGAGCGCCGCCATGCGCGAGCAGAAGCTGCGCCCGGCGCTGCAGCCCAAGGTCGAGATCGTTACTTTCGACGAGGGCAAGGATCTCGAATACAAGCTCGCCGTCGAGGTGCTGCCCGACGTCGTGCCGATGAACTTCGCCGAGCTCCAGCTCGAGCGCTTGCGGCCGGAAATCCCCGACAGCGACATCGACCAGGCGCTCGAGCGTATCGCGCACCAGCAGCGCAAGGACGCGCCGGTCGAGCGCGAGGCGGGCAAGGGCGACATCATCGTCATCGACTTCACCGGCTCGATCGACGGCACCGAATTCCCCGGCGGCAGCGCCAAGGGGCATCGCCTCGAGCTCGGCTCGGGCCAGTTCATTCCGGGCTTCGAGGACCAGCTCCTCGGCGCCAAGGCCGGCGAGCAGCGCACCGTCAAGGTGACGTTCCCCGCCGACTACGGCGCCGCCGATCTTGCCGGCAAGGAAGCGAGCTTTGCCGTCGAGGTGAAGGAAGTGCGCGAGCTGACGCCGCAGCCGGTCGACGAGTCGCTGGCCGAGGCCGTCGGCCTGGAGAATTTGCAGGCGCTGCGCGATGCGGTGCGCCAGCAGATCGAGCGCGACTATGGCAACATCGCGCAGCAGCGGTTGAAGCGGCGCCTCCTTGACCGTCTCGCCGAGCGTCACCACTTCCCGGTGCCGCAGGGCATGGTCGATATCGAGCTCGACGTCATCTGGAAGCAGTTCGAGGCCGAGCGCGAGCGCGCCAAGCAGCAGGGCAATGCCGAACCCGACGAGGGCAAAAGCGACGAGGAGATCAAAGCCGAATACCGCGCCATCGCCGAGCGGCGGGTCCGGCTCGGCCTCCTCCTTTCCGAGGTCGGCCGCAATAACAATATCCAGGTGTCGCAGGAGGAGCTCAACCGGGCGCTGATGGAGGAGGCCCGCCGTTACCCCGGTCAAGAGCGCCAAGTGGTTGAATACTATCGCAATCAGCCGGGGGCGTTCGACAATTTGCGGGCGCCGATCTTCGAGAACAAAGTGATCGAATACATCCTCGAGATCGCCCAGGTGAGCGATCGCTCCATCGCCCCGTCCGAGCTGCTGAAGGACGAGGAGGAGGAGAGCGAGGCGGAGAAGGTGACGGCGACGGCGGAACAGTGATGCGGGCGAGGCGCGAGCGGCGCCAGCGCCAGATTTGAAGGTGAGACGTGATGGACCGGGACCCGACAGAAATCTATATGAACACGCTGGTGCCGATGGTGGTCGAGCAGACCAACCGCGGTGAGCGCGCCTATGATATCTACTCGCGGCTGCTGAAGGAGCGGATCATTTTCCTGGTCGGCCCTGTTCACGATGCCGTGGCGAGCCTCATCTGCGCGCAGCTGCTCTTCCTCGAATCGGAGAATCCGAACAAGGATATCGCCTTCTACATCAATTCGCCGGGCGGTGTCGTCACCTCCGGCCTCGCGGTCTATGACACCATGCAGTATATCCGTTCGCCGATCGCCACCGTCTGCATCGGCCAGGCGGCGTCGATGGGCTCGCTGCTGCTCTGCGCCGGGAGCAAAGGTAAGCGCGTCTCGCTCCCCAACGCCCGGATCATGGTTCACCAGCCTTCGGGCGGCGCCCAGGGCCAGGCCAGCGACATCGAGATCCAGGCGCGCGAGATCCTGCAGCTGCGGGGCCGACTCAACGAAATGTACGTTAAGCATACCGGGCAACCCCTTGCAGTGATCGCCGCGGCGGTCGAGCGTGACAAGTTCATGTCCCCGGTCGAGGCCAAGGAGTTCGGGCTCATCGATGAGGTCATGACCAGCCGTCCCGCCCGCGAGGATGAGAACAAGACGCGGACATGACCCCGAGGAGCGTGACCCTTCTGCCACGCGCGGCGATATTGCCGTTGCCGAATCGTACCCTATCTTTAACTAGTTATTGATCGCCGGGCCGCTAATATTGTTGAATTATGGGGGCGTCTGGCGGGTCCGCCCCGCCTCTCGCCCCGGGGTGCCGAGCGATGACGTGGCGGCGAGTTGGCGATCGGTTGGTGACGGAGTGCCCATGAGCAAGGCCACTGGCGGCGACGCGAAGAACACCCTCTACTGCTCCTTCTGCGGAAAGAGCCAGCATGAGGTGCGCAAGCTCATTGCCGGCCCCACCGTTTTCATCTGCGACGAATGCGTCGAGCTCTGCATGGATATCATCCGTGAGGAGCACAAGACGACGCTGGTCAAGTCGCGCGACGGCGTGCCCACGCCGCGCGACATCTGCAAGGTGCTCGACGATTACGTCATCGGCCAGGACCACGCCAAGCGCGTGCTGTCGGTCGCGGTGCACAACCACTACAAGCGCCTCGCCCATGGCGCGAAGAACAACGATGTCGAGCTTGCAAAATCGAACATCCTGCTGGTCGGTCCGACCGGCTCGGGCAAGACGCTGCTGGCCCAGACCCTGGCGCGCATCATCGACGTGCCCTTCACCATGGCCGATGCGACGACGCTGACCGAGGCGGGCTATGTCGGCGAGGATGTCGAGAACATCATCCTGAAGCTGTTGCAGGCGGCCGACTACAATGTCGAGCGCGCGCAGCGCGGCATCGTTTATATCGACGAGGTCGACAAGATCAGCCGCAAATCCGACAACCCCTCGATCACCCGCGACGTCTCGGGCGAGGGCGTGCAGCAGGCGCTGCTCAAGATCATGGAAGGCACCATCGCCTCGGTGCCGCCGCAAGGCGGCCGCAAGCATCCGCAGCAGGAGTTCCTGCAGGTCGACACCACCAACATCCTGTTCATCTGCGGCGGCGCCTTCGCCGGGCTCGAGAAGATCATCGCCCAGCGCCGCCAGGGCACCTCGATCGGCTTCGGCGCCGAGGTGCGCGGGCCCGAGGAACGCAAGACCGGTGAGATCCTCAAGGATCTCGAGCCGGAGGACCTGTTGAAATTCGGCCTCATCCCCGAATTCGTCGGCCGCCTCCCCGTGGTCGCGACGCTCGACGATCTCGACGAAGGCGCGCTGGTCGACATCCTGACCAAGCCGAAGAACGCGCTGGTGAAGCAGTATCAGCGCCTGTTCGAGATGGAAGATGTCCGTCTCGAGTTCAACGACGAGGCGCTGCGCGCCATCGCGCACAAGGCGATCAACCGCAAGACCGGCGCGCGCGGGCTGCGCTCGATCATGGAAGCGATCTTGCTCGAGCCGATGTTCGAGCTGCCCGGCCTCGACGGCGTCAGCGGCATGGTCATCAACAAGGAAGTGGTGGAAGGGCGCGCTCAGCCGCTTCACATCTACTCCGACCGGCGCGGGGATGTGGGGCAGGGCGCCTGAGCGGCCGCCCGCGACGATACCGCCCGCCCCCCGTGCTCTTGACGGCGCTTCCGCACGGGCCAATCTAAGGTCAACAAACCCGGAACGGCCGCGCGGTCGCACGGGGAACGGAAGCGGATAGCCCTTCGCGGCCCTTTCAGAAAAGAGGAGTCATGTTCGAAATCTCCCGCGGTGCTCTTTATCCTGTCCTGCCGCTGCGCGACATCGTGGTCTTTCCGCACATGATCGTGCCGCTCTTCGTCGGCCGCGAGAAATCGGTGCGCGCGCTCGAGGATGTGATGAAGGATGACAAGCAGATCCTGCTCGTCACCCAGAAGAACGCCGCTCAGGACGACCCGACGTCGGCCGACATCTATTCGGTCGGCACGATCGGCACGGTGCTGCAGCTGCTGAAGCTGCCGGACGGCACCGTCAAGGTGCTGGTCGAGGGCGGCCAGCGCGCGCGCATCGTCCGCTTCGCCGAAAACGAGCAGTTCTTCCAGGCCTATGCCGAGGCGATCGAGGAGAAGCCGGGCGAACAGCAGGAGCTCGAGGCGCTGGCGCGCACCGCGGTGTCGCAGTTCGAGCAGTACATCAAGCTCAACAAGAAGATCCCGCCCGAGGTGCTGGTCTCGATCAACCAGATCGAAGATCCCTCGAAGCTCGCTGACACGCTCGCCTCGCATCTCGCGCTCAAGATCCCGGAGAAGCAGGAGCTGCTCGAGACCGACACCGTCTCCGAGCGGCTCGAGAAGGTCTTCGGCTACATGGAGAGCGAGATCGGCGTGCTGCAGGTGGAAAAGCGCATCCGCTCGCGCGTCAAGCGCCAGATGGAGAAGACGCAGCGCGAGTACTACCTGAACGAGCAGCTGAAGGCGATCCAGAAGGAGCTGGGCGAGGGCGAGGATGGGCGCGACGAGCTTGCCGAGCTCGAAGAGCGCATCAACAAGACCAAACTCTCCAAGGAAGCGCGCGACAAGGCGCAGGCGGAGCTCAAGAAGCTGCGCACCATGAGCCCGATGTCAGCCGAGGCGACGGTGGTGCGCAACTACCTCGACTGGCTGCTGTCGATCCCGTGGCAGCAGCGCACCAAGGTCAAGCGCGACATCAAGGGCGCCGAGAAGGTGCTGAACGCCGACCATTTCGGTCTCGAGAAGGTGAAGGAGCGCATCCTCGAATACCTCGCCGTGCAGCAGCGCATGCGCAAGGTGAAGGGACCGATCCTCTGCCTCGTCGGGCCGCCCGGCGTCGGCAAGACCTCGCTCGGCAAATCGGTGGCGCGCGCCACCGGCCGCAACTTCGTGCGCATGTCGCTGGGCGGCGTGCGCGACGAGGCGGAGATCCGCGGCCATCGCCGGACCTATATCGGCTCGATGCCGGGCAAAGTCATCCAGGGGATGAAGAAGGCGAAGTCGTCGAACCCGCTCTTCCTCCTCGACGAGGTCGACAAGCTCGGCGCCGATTGGCGCGGCGACCCGTCCTCGGCGTTGCTCGAAGTGCTCGACCCCGAGCAGAACTCGACCTTCAACGACCACTATCTCGAGGTTGATTACGACCTCTCGGACGTGATGTTCGTCACCACGGCCAACACGCTGCGCATGCCGCAGCCGCTGCTGGACCGCATGGAGCTCATCCGCCTTCCCGGCTATACCGAGGACGAGAAGGTCGAGATCGCCAAGCGCCACCTCATCCCGAAGCAGATGAAGGCGCACGGCCTCAAGAAGACCGAGTGGAACGTCACCGACGACGCCTTGCGCGACCTCATTCGCTACTACACGCGCGAAGCCGGCGTGCGCAATCTGGAGCGCGAGATCGCCAACCTGACACGGAAGGCGATCAAGGACATCCTGATGCGCAAGCTCAACAAGATCACGGTGACGCGGCGCAATCTCGAGAAGTTCGCCGGCGTGCGGCGTTTCCGCTTCGGCGAGGTCGAGGAGACCGATCTCGTTGGCGTCACCACCGGCCTTGCCTGGACCGAGGTCGGCGGCGAGCTGCTGTCGATCGAAGCGGTCACCGTGCCCGGCAAGGGCAAGGTGACGGCGACCGGCAAGCTCGGTGATGTGATGAAGGAATCGGTGCAGGCGGCGGAGAGCTACGTCAAGTCGCGCAGCTTCGCCTTCGGCATTCTGCCGACGATCTTCGAAAAGAAGGACATCCACGTCCACGTGCCGGAGGGCGCGACGCCCAAGGACGGGCCGTCCGCCGGCGTCGCCATGGTGACGTCGATCGTCTCGGTGCTGACCGGCATTCCCGTGCGTAGGGATATCGCCATGACCGGCGAGATCACGCTGCGCGGCCGGGTGCTGCCGATCGGCGGGCTCAAGGAGAAGCTGCTCGCGGCGTTGCGCGGCGGCTTGAAGACGGTGTTGATCCCGAAGGAGAACGAGAAGGATCTCGCCGAGATTCCCGACAACGTGAAGCGCGGCCTCACCATCATCCCGGTGGGGTCCTCGGACGAGCTGTTGAAGAACGCGCTGGTGCGCCCGCCCGAGCCGATCGAATGGACGGAGGATCCCGAGCCGCGGGTGCCGCCGCCCAAGACCGACGAGGACCGGCCCGGTCTCGTCACGCACTAAGGTTGAATTGAGGCGATCCATCGACGCCGCCATTCCCTCCGGGATGGCGGCGTCGCCGTCCCGGCCTTGTCTCGAAAGCGCGGAAATCTGCGACCTCGGGAATTGACGGCGCCGAGAAGTGCGATCTAGACTGCCGCGCGAAACATCCGACCGACGCATCAAGCCAGGGGGCGCTCGTGAACAAGAATGAACTCGTCGATGCCGTCGCCAATTCGACCGGTCTCAAGAAGCAGGAAGCAGAGAAGGCGGTGGACGCCGTCTTCGATTGCATCACGGGCGAGTTGAAGAAGGGCAGCGAGGTGCGCCTCGTGGGATTCGGCACCTTCACCGTTACGCAGCGTGCGGCCTCCGAGGGGCGCAATCCCCGGACCGGCGAGAAGATCGCCATCGCCGCGTCCAAGCTGCCGAAATTCCGCGCCGGCAAGCAGCTCAAGGACGCGGTGCAGTAGCGGGTTGCTGCCGAAGCGCCCTGCGTCCTTCGACAGGCTCAGGATGAGGAAGATCGAATATGGCATCTGCCTGATGCCGTAAAAAACTGTCCTCATCCTGAGCTTGTCGAAGGACGCACACTCCCTCTTGCAGCCGGTGTGCTATGGTGCGCCCGACCTCGAAGGGCGATTAGCTCAGCGGTAGAGCATCTCGTTTACACCGAGGGGGTCGGGGGTTCGAATCCCTCATCGCCCACCATCGACTTTTGTTTCGCTGCGCCGTGATAGTGCGGCCGCAGATGCTTGACACTTCAGGGCTTACGGGTCTAGTAACCGTCGCCGCGGAGCAGATTCTGCGGGGGTGTAGCTCAGTTGGTTAGAGCGCCGGCCTGTCACGCCGGAGGCCGCGGGTTCGAGCCCCGTCACTCCCGCCATCACGGCGACCTGGGTGTTCCCATCTTGCCAGCGAGACCTATATGTCCCCGGGGGTGGCGTTGATGCTTTGGCCCGACCTCACGATGGCGCCGCGCCGACGCAGCACCCTTCGGATTGCAGCACCGAGCTCCTGAGGAGTGCGCCATGGACAGCTTGCTGCGCGAGTACCTTCCCATCCTGCTCTTCATTGCCGTCGCTTTCGCGCTGGGCACGATCTTCGTGGTCGCATCCCTCATCGTCGCGCGCCAGAAGCCGGATTCCGAGAAACTCTCGCCCTATGAATGCGGCTTCGAGCCCTTCGCCGATGCGCGCGACAAGTTCGACGTGCGCTTTTACCTCGTCTCGATCCTGTTCATTATCTTCGACCTCGAAGTGGCCTTCCTGTTTCCCTGGGCCGTGTCGCTGGGCAAGATCGGCTTGTTCGGCTTCTGGTCGATGATCGTATTCCTGGCGGTGCTGACCGTCGGCTTCATCTACGAGTGGAAGAAAGGGGCGCTCGAATGGGAGTGACCACCACGCCCGATACCGCGGCCGCTGAGGCGGTGCTGCGCGGCATGACCGAGGAGGTCCGTGACAAGGGCTTTCTCGTCACGCAGTTCGAGAAACTCGACAAGGTCGTCAACTGGGCGCGCACCGGCTCGCTGTGGCCGATGACCTTCGGCCTTGCCTGCTGCGCGGTCGAGATGATGCACACCGGCGCCTCGCGCTATGACCTCGACCGCTTCGGCGTGGTCTTCCGCGCGAGCCCGCGCCAATCCGACGTGATGATCGTCGCCGGCACGCTCACCAACAAGATGGCGCCGGCGCTGCGCAAGGTCTACGACCAGATGTCCGAGCCGCGCTGGGTGATCTCGATGGGCTCCTGCGCCAATGGCGGCGGCTACTATCACTATTCCTATTCCGTCGTGCGCGGCTGCGACCGCGTCGTTCCCGTCGACATCTACGTGCCGGGCTGCCCGCCGACCGCCGAAGCGCTGCTCTACGGCGTTCTGCAGCTGCAGAAGAAGATCCGGCGCGAACGGGTCTTCGCGCGCTGAGGGATCGGGACCGCCATGCCTCAGACGCTGAAGGAGCTCGGTGATCACGTTGCGGCGGCGCTGCCGCAGCAGGTGCTCGAGACCGAGATTCTCCACGATCAACTGATCGTCCGCGTGAAGCGCGAGGCAATCGTGCCGGTGCTGACCTTCCTGCGCGATGATCCGCGCTGCCTCTTCGCGCTGCTCTCCGAGCTGTGCGGCGTCGATTATCCCGACCGGCCGGAGCGCTTCGACGTCGTCTATAATCTTCTCAGTCTGAAGCTCAATCAGCGCATCCGCGTCAAAGTGCGGACGGATGAGGCGAACGCCGTGCCCTCGGTCACCGCGGTCTACAGCGCCGCCGGCTGGTTCGAGCGCGAGGCCTGGGATCTCTTCGGCATCTATTTCTCCGACCATCCCGATCTCCGGCGCCTCCTCACCGATTACGGTTTCGAAGGCCACCCCCTGCGCAAGGACTTCCCGCTCACCGGCTATGTCGAAGTGCGCTACGACGAGGATCAGAAGCGGGTGGTCTACGAGCCGGTGCGTCTCAAGCAGGAATTCCGCAGCTTCGACTTCGTCTCGCCCTGGGAAGGCATGAGCCACGTGCTACCCGGCGACGAGAAGGCGAAGGCGGGGGAGGGCGGAACATGAGCATCGCCGCCGAGGCCGAAGCCAGGATCAAGAGCTTCACCATGAATTTCGGGCCGCAGCATCCCGCGGCCCATGGCGTGCTGCGCCTCGTCCTCGAAATGGATGGCGAGGTGGTGGAGCGCGCCGATCCGCATATCGGGCTGCTCCATCGCGGCACCGAAAAGCTGATCGAGTACAAGACCTATCTGCAGGCGGTGCCCTATTTCGATCGGCTCGACTATGTCTCGCCGATGTGCATGGAGCACAGCTATGCGCTCGCGGTCGAGACCCTGCTCGGCATCGAGCCGCCGCCGCGCGCCAAGTATATCCGCGTGCTCTATGCCGAGATCACGCGCATCCTCAACCATCTCCTCAACATCTGCGCCTTCGGCCTCGATGTCGGCGCGCTCACCCCCTTTCTCTGGGGCTTCGAGGAGCGCGAGAAGCTGATGGAGTTCTACGAGCGCGTCTGCGGCGCCCGGCTGCACTCGGCCTATTTCCGTCCGGGCGGCGTGCATCAGGACATGCCGGCCGGGCTCGCCGACGACATCCTCGCCTGGTGCGATACCTTTCCGCGCGTGCTCGACGCCATCGAGGTGGTGTTGACCGAGAACCGCATCTTCAAGCAGCGCACCGTCGATATCGGCAAGGTCAGCGCCGCCGACGCCATCGATTGGGGCCTCACCGGGCCGATGCTGCGCGCCTCGGGCATCGCCTGGGACCTGCGCAAGGCGCAGCCCTACGACGCGTATGAGACGATGGAATTCGACGTGCCCATCGGCAAGCACGGCGATTGCTGGGACCGCTATCTCGTGCGCCTCGAGGAGATGCGGCAATCGCTCCGGATCATCCGCCAGGCGCTGGCGCAAATGCCGGGCGGCCCGGTCCGGGTCAACGACCGCAAGGTGTCGCCGCCACCGCGCGGCGAGATGAAGAGCTCGATGGAAGCGCTCATCCACCATTTCAAGCTCTATACCGAGGGCTACCACGTGCCGGCGGGCGAGACCTACGCCGTGACCGAGGCGCCCAAGGGCGAGTTCGGCGTCTATCTCGTCTCCGACGGCAGCAACCGGCCCTATCGCTGCAAGATCCGCTGTCCCGACTTCGCCTTCTTGCAGAGCACCGATTTCGTCGGCCGCGGCCACATGCTGGCCGATGTCGTCGCCATCATCGGCTCGATGGACATCGTCTTCGGAAGCATCGACCGATGAGCGAAGCGAACGACGCGCCCGTCGAGCAACCGGCGAGCTTCGCCTTCACGCCGGCGAACCTGGCGAAGGCGAAGGCCTATATCGCCAAATACCCGTCGGGGCGACAGGCGAGCGCGGTGCTGGCGCTGCTCGATCTGGCGCAGCGCCAGCACGACAATTGGCTGCCGCGCGCGGCGATGGATGTGGTTGCGGACATGCTCCACATGCCACGCATCCGCGTCTACGAGGTCGCGACCTTCTATTCCATGGTCAACCTCAGGCCGGTCGGCAAGCATTTCTTCCAGATCTGCACGACCACGCCGTGCTGGCTCCGGGGCTCGGACGAGGTGGTCAAGGCGTGCGAGAAGAAGCTCGGCATCACCATCGGCGAGACGACGCCGGACGGGCTTTTCACGCTTACCGAGGTCGAATGCCTCGGCGCCTGCGTCAATGCGCCGATCATCCAGGTCAATGACGATTTCTACGAAGACCTCGACGGCCCCGCGACCGAGCGCCTGATCGAGGCGCTGAAGCGCGGCGAGACGCCGAAGCCCGGCTCGGTCATCGGCCGCCAGACCTCGGCGCCGGTCGGCGGCCCGCAGACGCTCACGGATCCCTCCTTGGCGGGAGTAAAGCGCTGATGCTCAGCGACAAGGACCGCATCTTCACCAATCTCTACGGCCTCCACGATTGGCATCTCCCGGGCGCCTTGGCGCGCGGCGACTGGGACGGCACCAAGGATCTGATCCTCAAGGGCCGCGACTGGATCGTGAACGAGGTGAAGAATTCGGGGCTGCGCGGCCGCGGCGGCGCCGGCTTCCCGACCGGCGTCAAATGGTCCTTCATGCCCAAGCAGAGCGATCGGCCGACCTATCTCGTCGTCAATGCCGATGAATCCGAGCCCGGCACCTGCAAAGACCGCGACATCATCCGCCACGACCCGCAGAAGCTCGTCGAAGGCTGCCTCCTCGCCAGCGTCGGCATGGGCGTTCACCACTGCTACATCTATATCCGCGGCGAGTTCGTCAACGAGGCAAAGCATCTCGAGACGGCGATCGAGGAGGCCTACGCCGCCGGCCTCATCGGCAAGAATGCCTGCGGCTCCGGTTATGATTTCGAGCTCTATCTCCATCGCGGCGCTGGCGCCTATATCTGCGGCGAAGAGACGGCGCTGCTCGAAAGCCTCGAGGGCAAGAAGGGCCAGCCGCGCTTGAAGCCGCCCTTTCCGGCGGCAGTCGGGCTCTATGGTTGCCCGACCACGGTCAACAATGTCGAGACCATCGCCGTAGCACCGACCATCCTGCGCCGCGGCGCCTCGTGGTTCGCCGGCTTCGGCCGGCCGAAGAACGAAGGCACCAAAGTCTATTGCATCTCGGGCCATGTCGAGAAGCCCTGCAATGTCGAAGAGGCGATGAGCATTCCGCTGCGCGAGCTCATCGACACCTATGCCGGCGGCGTGCGCGGCGGCTGGGACAATCTGCTCGGCATAATCCCGGGCGGCTCCTCCGTGCCGGTGATCCCGAAATCGATCTGCGACACGGTGCTGATGGATTTCGACGCGCTGCGCGACGTCAAGAGCGGGCTCGGCACCGCCGCCGTCATCGTCATGGACAAGTCGACCGACATCGTCAAAGCGATCGCGCGACTCTCGCAGTTTTACAAGCATGAGAGCTGCGGCCAATGCACGCCGTGCCGCGAGGGCACCGGCTGGTTGTGGCGCGTCATGGAGCGCATGGTGAAAGGCAATGCCTCGGTCGAGGAGATCGACGCGCTGCTCGACGTCTCCTACCAGATCGAGGGTCACACCATCTGCGCGCTGGGCGATGCCGCCGCCTGGCCGGTCCAGGGCCTCATCCGCCATTTCCGCCCCGAGATGGAGCGGCGCATCAAGGAATACCGCGAAGCCGCCGCGCGCCGCGCGGCCTAAGGAAAACAGCGATGCCGAAGCTCACGATCAACGGAATCGCGGTCGAGGTGCCGCCGGGCACGACGGTGCTGCAGGCCTGCCAGCAGGCCGGCATCGAGGTGGCGCATTTCTGCTACCACGAGCGCCTGGCGATCGCCGGCAATTGCCGCATGTGCCTCGTCGAGCAGGAAAAGGCGCCGAAGC
>JASHUO010000784.1 GCA_030039975.1 Alphaproteobacteria bacterium | reverse complement strand
ACCATGCTCGTCGGCGAGCAGCACCTCCGAGCGCTCGCAGCTCCACTTCACGGGACGGCCCAGCTTGCGTGCGGCCCACAGCGTCAGCCGGTGCTCGACGTATTGCCAGCCCTTTGCGCCGAAGCCGCCGCCGACATCGCGGCACACCACCCGCACCTTGCTCTCCGGCACCTTGAAGACCATGTTGGCCAGCATGTTGCGGACGCGATGCGGGTAGTTGACATCGGCGTAGAGGGTGTAGCGATCCTCGCCACGGTCATAGGTCCCGATGGCGCCCCGCGGCTCCATGTATTGCGCATGCACCCGGGTAATGACGTAGCGGCGGCGGACGATCTTCGCCGCGCGCGCGAAGGCCGCCTCGGTTGCGGCCTTGTTGCCGCGCTCGTAGAGGTGGGAGATATTGTCGGGGTTCTCGTCCCAGACCCGGGGGGAGCCCGGACTGGCGGCTTCGGCGGTATCGGTGACGGCGGGTAGGGGCCGGTAGTCGACGGCAATAACCTCGACCGCGTCCCTGGCCTGCGCCAGCGTCTCGGCGATTACCATCGCCACGGGATCGCCGACATAGCGAACGCGATCGATCACCAGCGCCGGTCGCTGCGGCGCGAACATCGGCGAGCCATCGGCTTTCTTGCGCGGCATTGCCGCCTTCGGCATGGCAAGGCCGTCCGCCGCATAGTCTGCCCCGGCATAGACCGCGAGAACGCCCGGCGCCGCCGCAGCGGCCGCGGTGTCGAGAGCGGCGATGCGCGCATGCGCGTGGGGCGAGCGGAGGAACACGGCATAGGCCTGTCCCGGAAGATTGACGTCATCCTGGAAACGACCCTCGCCGCGCAACAGGCTCGCGTCCTCAAAGCGCATCAGCGGCTGCCCGACGCCGTACTTCATCATTCTCGCAACGCCCTGCTGTAATCCTGGTGGCGAGATCTACTCGGCGGCCTTCAGTGCCTCGAGCGCGTCCCAATTCGGCTTCAGGACTGTCGGCTGGAACTCGTGACCATAGAGATCGCCTTCGTAGTATTCGCTCTGATGCGAGGCCGGCCGTGAACCCCACCCGTACTCGATCAGCCAGTTCGACGGGTTGAGGAAGTAGTAAGAATATTGGTGGTCGTTCGAGTGCTTGCCGGGCGTGACGCCGATCGGGATGTTGCGCTGCTTGACCAGCTCGTAGGTGTAGGCGAGGTCGTCGAAGGACTGCACCTCGATCATCACATGATTGATCCGCTTGCTGCCGCCGAGGCCGAACGCAACCGTGTGGTCGCGGTCGTTGCAGTGCATGAAGAGCGCCTCAAGCTTGCTGCCGTCCGGCATGGGAATCTTGTATTCGATGCCGCCGCGCATGCCGAGCAGGCGATAGAACCGGTAAGTCGTCGCGAGATCCCGATTGCGGATGATGCAGTGGCCAAGCCCGCCGCTGCCCGTGGCGAAACGCCCATACATGCGCCGCCCGGGATGGAAGGGCTTGCTGTACTGCACGTGCGGCCCGTGGAAGATCTCCAGCGGGTTCCCGTTGGGGTCCTCGAGCGTCAGGAACTCGAGCACGTGACGATCCTCGGCCTCTCCGCGCGAGCAGAGCTTGAAGGGTACGCCGGCCTCGGCGAGCGTCTTCTGCATAGTCTCGAACTCGTCCGGCCCTGCTACGCGCAGCCCCAGCGCGTTCAGGTCGTCGCTTCCATCTTCGTCGAGCACGAAGCGGTGGTGCCAGAAATCCATGCGCAGATAAGTGCGCCGCGGCTCGCCTTCATCGACAAACTCCAGCCCGAGGATCTCGGTCGCGAAATCCTTCCAGCGGCTGAGGCTCTTGACGCCGAGGGCCATGTAGCCGAGTTCGGTTATCCCGCTCATGTTCCTACCTCCCTTCGTCTCTAGCGCTCTCGGTATCGCATCAGCAAATCCGGCGTCCTCACTCGCGCGGCAGTAGCTCGGCGGCAAGCTTGGAGAAGCCGATGAAGGTGCGCTCGATGTGCTCGCTGAGCAGCCGACAGGCGAGATCGGCGTCGCGCGCCAACGCCGCCTCCATGATGGCCTTGTGCTCCTGGCGCACGCCGGGGCGGATGTCGACGACGGTGAGTGTCAGCATGCGATAGCGCTCGGAGCACTGGTAGAGAATGCGCCGGAAGTGCCGCACCCAGCGCGATGTCGAAGCGGCCAGGAGGGCCTCATGAAAGGCATGATTGCGCGCCGACCACTCGCGCCCGAGCGCCAGGGATTTGCGCGAGTGGCGGGTGTCGAGCAGGTTAAGCTTGTGCAGCGCGGCGACCACCTCGGATTCCCAGTTGTCGTCGCCAGCTTCGATCGATTCGCGCAGCGCCATCGTCTCCATCATCTTGCGCAAGGTGATGATCTCGCGGAATTCCGCGATTGATACCGGCGTGACACGGAAGCCGCGCTGGCCTTCCGAGGTCACCAGCGCATCGGCTACCAGGAGCAGGAGCGCCTCGCGGAGGGTGCTGGAGCTCACGGAGTGCTGCGCCCGCAGCTCCTCGATCGGCAGCTTCACGCCCGGCGGCAGCTGCCCACTGATGATGCCGGCTTTGATCTCGCGATAGACGTGCTCGATCAGCGTCTTGGCCGTCGGGAGCTCGGCTGCCGCCCGCGCTGACTCGATCTTCCTGGAACGCGGTGCCGCCATCATCGGGCTCGTCAAGGGCTCGCCACGAACGCCGATCATAGCAAAAAGCGGCCGTAACGTTATCGAAATATCATCTGATATCGATTTTACGGCATCGCCCCGTGCTATGGGGAAATATCGATAACGTCGTTGACCGCTCATAAGCGACGGGGCTAAGCTTAAGAAAAGCCGCGTCGCCCGAACGGTGAGGCTTGTGGCGGCAGGTCCGCGCACGAGGGAGGGGCTACCTAGTCTGGCTCGGGAGCGAAGCAGCGCGACGGTGTGCCTCCATCGGCGCCCTGATGCCGCGGGCGGGCAAGGCCGATCATAGGGGAGCGACAATGCCCGCACGCACTGGAGCGCAATTTCTCCATGGTCTGGCCGACGGCCGTGCGATATGGGTCGGCGGCGAGCGTGTGACCGATGTAGTCGACCACCCGGCCTTCACCGGCGCCGCGCATGCGCTAGCCGAGGTGTTCGACCTGCAGCATGAAGCAGCCGGCGTCTGCCTCATGTCGGATCCGGAGACGGGCGAGCCGATCAACGTGAGCCACATGATCCCGCGTTCGCGCGAGGATCTGCAGCGGCGTCACCAAACGCTCGAGCGCATCTCGGAATATTCCGTCGGGCTAATGGGCCGTACGCCGGACTATATGAATGTGACCTATGCCGGGTTCGCCGGCCGTTTCGACGAATGGGCGGTCAACGGCAACGAGCAGGGCGCCGAGAACCTGGTGAAGTATCAGAAGAAGCTGGCGCGCGACGATATCAGCCTCACCCACACCATCGTCCATACCACGGTGGACCGCGCCAAGGGGGAGACGCCGCTCGGCTACGACGACGTCCAGCTGCACAAGGTCGAAGACACCGAGCACGGGATCCTG
The DNA here is from genome assembly GCA_030039975.1 of Alphaproteobacteria bacterium. Lineage (GTDB taxonomy): Bacteria > Pseudomonadota > Alphaproteobacteria > ATCC43930 > CGMCC-115725 > DAHUYF01. Next base: position 542 of record JASHUO010000784.1, on the reverse strand, counting down.
GTGCGCGGCTCGCGCATTCTGGCGACCTTGGCACCGTTTGCCGACGAGATCGCGGTCTATCCCGGTCATCCCATGCCGAACGCGACCGACGTGCATGCACTATCCTTCAACATTCGCATGGACACGCCCGGCCTCAAGTTCCTGTGCCGCGACAGCACCTCGGTCAACACCAACCGCTTCGACAACCCGTTGTCGAGCCGCTTCGACGAGCAGGATGCCTTCGTCATCTTCGATGACGTCGAAGTTCCGCGCGACCGCATCTTCATCAACGCCAATCTGGCGGTCTACAATTCGGTGATGCTCACCGGCTGGTGGCCCAACATCATGCACCAGACGATGATCCGCGCACAGACCAAGCTGGAATTTGCCTATGGTCTGGCGGCGCGCATGGCCGAAGCCGTCAACGTCAACTCGCCGCAGGCGCAGCAGATGCTGGGCGAGATCTGGTGCTTCGCGGAATTCGCACGCTCGGCGATCCTATCGGCCGAGCAGGGTGCCTACGAGTACGGCAACGGCGTCTGGTTTCCCGACGGCCGGTCGTT
>JASHUO010000783.1 GCA_030039975.1 Alphaproteobacteria bacterium | reverse complement strand
CCGTGTCCGGCTGCGAGGTTCGTGCGCCATTGATCTCAGTCATTTAGCGGTGCAGTCTTAGTATGCGGCCCGATCAGGTGGACAGAGACACGTTCCGTCATTCTCGCGAAAGCGGGCATCCACCGCACATCTTAAAGAACACTGCGGTCTCAACGTCTTTTCCGCCGTCCCCGCGAAAGCGGGGACCCAGACCCATTCGCTCCACTCATCGGGGCTGAAGCTCCTGGATGCCGGCTTTCGCGGGCAAGGCGATCGTTGAGAGCGAGACGCGTACATTCCCCGGCGCTTCCTCGGGGCGACGAGAACTCTAGAGATTCGAGCTTATCGGGATTCGCTCTAGCAGCGACAGGTCAGCCAACGCTTTGGGAGGTCGGCGATGAAATGCATTCTTGCCGCGGTCGATGGATCGGAAGGATCGATGCGGGCGGTCGAGTTCGCCGCGAACCTCGCGGCAAAATTCCAGACGGAGCTCATCCTCGTCGCGGCGGTCGAGCGCGAGACGTTGCCCGACTTCGCGCTGATGGATGTTCAGCGGGATCAGGTGCGCAGCGGCGCCGGTGCACCCGAAGGCATGGGACGTTTCGCAGAGGGGCTCGCGCGCGACGCCCTCAACAAGGCGCGGAAGCAGGCTGCGGCTTGCGGCGCGGGTTCGGTCCGGTCCGAGATCCTCTTTGGCGATGCCGCCGACGAAGTCTTGCGCTTTCAGAAGCAATCCGGCGCCGACCTTATCGTCGTCGGCAGCCGCGGACGCGGCAGGCTCGCCGGCTTTCTGCTGGGCAGCGTGTCGCAGAAGATCGCCAACGCAGCGCCGTGCAGCGTCGCCATCGCACGCTGAGCGACCTCGCGGCGGTTACACCTGCTCGAGCTCGACGAGGGTGCCGCAGAAATCCTTGGGATGGAGGAAGAGCACGGGCTTGTCATGGGCGCCGATCTTGGGCTCGCCATCGCCCAGCACGCGCGCCCCTTGGGCCTTGAGCTGATCGCGCGCGGCGCGGATGTCCTCGACCTCGTAGCACACATGGTGCATGCCGCCATCGGGGTTGCGGGCGAGGAAATTGCGCACTGGGGAATCCGCGCCATAGGGCTCGAGCAGCTCGATCTTGGTGTTGTCGAGCGTGACGAAGACCACCGTGACGCCGTGCGGCGGCAGGGTCACCGGCTCGGACACGGTCGCACCCAGCGTCGCTCGATAGACCGCGGCCGCCTTCTTCACGTCCGGTACGACGATGGCCACGTGGTTGAGCCTGCCGATCATGGTCCGCTCCCGCCAATCCGCACCAGATGTACTTCGGTCACCGGCCTTTTTCCATGCCAGGCGCGCAGCGAGCGCCGCACCGCGAGGCGCGCCGCTTCGCGCAGCGCCGCATCGTCGCGCCGCTCGCGCGGCGGCAGCTCCTCGATGGCTTGCGCCACGCGGGAACGCAGCTCGCCGGTCAGCGCCGTATCTTCCTCCTCATCGCCGAGCCCATGCACCGTCACTTGCGGCGGCGCCTGCAGCCTGCCGTCGCGGTCGACGACGATGGTGGCGAGCGCGGCGCCATTGAAGGTCATGCGCTGACGCGAGCGCAGCGCCTCCGAGCCGACGGCCAGCAGCCGCGTGCCGTCGACGACGAGGCGGCCGGTCGGTACCTCGCCGATGACGGCGGCAGGTCCCGGCGCCAGCTTCACCACCTCGCCATTGCGCGTCACCACGGTCTGCGGCACCTGGCACTGCTCGGCAAGCCGCGCTTGCGCCAGCAAGTGCCGGGTTTCGCCATGGACCGGGATCGCGATCTTCGGCCGCACCAACTGATACATGCGCGTCAGCTCGTCCTGGGCCGGATGACCCGAGACATGGACGAGATGGTCGTGTTCGGTGATGACCTCGACCCCGAGCGCCGCCAGCCGGTTCTGCAGCCGCCCGATGGCGCGCTCATTGCCGGGGATGATGCGCGAGGAGAAGATCACCGTATCGCCCGGCTCGAGCACGATCTCCGGATGGTCGTCCTCGGCGATGCGAGCGAGCGCCGAGCGCGGCTCGCCCTGGCTGCCGGTGCAGATGAGCAGCGCCTTGTCGCGCGGCAGATAGGCGGCTTCCTCATCGGTGAGGAAGGGCGGCACGCCGTCGAGATATCCGGTCTCGCGCGCGGCATGCTCGATGCGCCAGAGCGAGCGCCCGACCAGCGCCGCGTGCCGGCCATGCGCGGCGGCAGCCGCGGCGGCGGATTCGAGCCGCGCCACGTTGGAGGCGAAGCAGGCGATGACGACGCGGTTCCGGCAGCGTCCGACCAGCTCGACCAGCGATTTGCGGACATCGGCCTCGGAGCCGGCCTCGCCTGGCCGCAGCGCGTTGGTGCTGTCGCAGATCATGGCGAGGATGCCGGCCTCGCCGAGCTGGCGCAGCCGCACCAGATCGGCGGTGTCGCCGACCAGCGGGTCGGGATCGAATTTCCAGTCGCCGGTGTGGAGCACGGTGCCGAGCGGGGTGCGCAGCACCACCGCATTCGGCTCCGGGATCGAATGGGTGAGCGTCACCAGCTCGAGCTCGAAGGGACCGACGGTGAAGCGGCCGGAGAGCGGCACCTCGGTGATCGGCACTTCGTGCTCCAACCCGACCTCGGCGAGCTTCGCCCGCAGCACCGTCGCCGTGAACGGCGTCGCATAGACCGGACAGCGGAGCCGCGGCCAGAGATAGGGAATGGCGCCGATATGGTCTTCATGCGCATGCGTGGCGACGAGGCCGACCAGCTCTTCGCGGCGCTCGACGATGAAGGCGGGATCGGCCATCAGCACCTCGACGCCCGGCATGGTGTCGTCGGCGAAGGTGATGCCGCAATCGACCATGAGCCAGCGCCCGGCATAGCCGTAGAGCGCCAGGTTCATGCCGATCTCGCCGACCCCGCCCAATGGCAGAAACACGAGCTCGTCCGGGCGGTTCAAGGGTGGGGGCAGTTCGGTCATGGCTTGCGGTTGCGGTCCCAGACGAGCTTCAGCCCCCAGAGGTTCAAGGTCGGATCGGTGCGCTCGATCGCTTGTGTAGCGCCGTCGAAGAGCGGCGCCAGGCCGCCGGTGGAGACGACGCGCATCGGCGCGCCGAATTCCGCCTTGATGCGCGCGATAAGCCCC
>JASHUO010000782.1 GCA_030039975.1 Alphaproteobacteria bacterium | reverse complement strand
AGCGCCTCCCCGATCCCGCAAACCTCATGGTCGCGCATTGGATGGTGGGCGTCGCCCAGCACCTCATCGGCAACCAGGCGGCGGCGCGCGCCGGCTGCGAGACGGCACTTAAGCCTGTGCCGGTTCCGCCATGGGCGCGCGTCGCCTATGACCGCCGCATCGTTGCGCTCGTCGCGCTGACGCGCGCGCTCTGGCTCACCGGCTTTCCCGATCGCGCCAGGAAGGTCGCGCGCTACACCATCACGCAAGCGGAAGCGCAAGGGCACCCGCCGACGCTCTGCATCTCCATGATCTGGACGGTCTATGCCTTCCTTTGGGCCGGCGAGTGGCAGAGCGCGGAGGAGATCATCGAGCGGATCATCGCCCATGCCGCCAAACATTCTCTCGCGCCCTATCAAGCTGTCGGACTCGGCCTCAAAGGGACGCTGTCGATCAAACGCGGGAATCCGGAAGCCGGCATCGGGATCGTCCGCGCGTCCCTCGAAGCCCTCTATGGGAACCGCCACCAGATCCTGACCACGGTGTTTGCCAGCCACCTCGCCGAAGGTTTGGCGATGACCGGACAATGGGACGAAGCTCTCGCCACGATCGACGGCGCCATCGCCGAAGTCGGCGACAGCGGCGACTGCGCCGACTTTCCGGAAATGCTGCGATTGAAGGGGCAGGTTCTCGACCGCTTGTCGCCAAAGGACAGCGCCAAGGCTGAAGCGTGCTTGCGCCAGTCGCTGGATTGCGCGCGCCGGCAATCCGCCCTGGGCTGGGAGCTGCGAAGCGCGACGAGCCTCGGGCAACTTTGGTCCAGGGAGGGCCGCGCCGGCGAGGCGCTCACTCTCCTCGCGCCGATCTATGCACGGTTCACCGAGGGTTTCGACACCATCGACCTCCAAGCAGCACGCAAGCTGCTCGAGGAGCTTGGGAGTGCGACGGCTTGAGCGCTGTTTGATCGTCTCAAGAAATTGCATCAAACGCTCGCGCACGAACATGACAATGGTGTGTAAGGTTTTTTGCAACGCCGGCCGACAAACGAAGCTCTGCCGATGCTGACAATTCCTCGCAAGATTTAACGCGTCAAAATCGCGCCCCTCGGTCACTCTACCAATGTGTTCGGCTTTCCCCTCCGCCCATCCTGATTCCCAAAAGGAGACGATCATGCGTGTCGACATAACCAGCCGTCCGACCAGGACGGTGATGCTGGTATCCGCTCTCTTGCTGCTTGCGCCGGCAGCGGCGTTGGCCGACCCGCCCGGCTATGACTTCATGATGTTCCCGGACCGGATGGCGCTGGTCGTCGGCGATGCGAACCAGGCAGCGAAGGGTGTCATCTCCGATGAGAATGCGGCGGCGCTCACGGCCGGCGTGCAACCCTTGAGCGGGCGAAGCATTGTCTTGATGTATCACGGCAAATATTACATCGTTCCGGACAAGCGGATGCCGAATGGCGAGATGGCCTCGCACGCAGTCATGTCTGCGGCGAAGAGCGCCGGAAAGTGAGCGCGCGCGGTAACCGGACCGCAAGGCTAACAGGTCCTACCAACGTCTAACGTGCGCAACTGTCGCCGTTTCGCCATTGTCACCTTGCGGCCGGTGGTTCTAGCCGCCGGCCGCGTGCGGCGGAGAGATCGCCGCGGCTTCATGTCCATGGAGGAGCGTGGGCCATGACGATTGCCAAACAGCCTGACCGCAGCCGGAGCCGCCGCCGCCTCCTGCAGAGCGCCGGCATCCTCGGTGCCATGGCCGCGACCTTTCCGGCCTGGGCCGATCCCTTTGTCGATCTCGACCTGCCGGGCGGCCCGGATCGGCGCGAGCTGACGACAGCCTTCCCGCAGAAAGGCCCGATGATCCTGCAGCGCACGCGGCCGCCGCTACTGGAAACGCCGCGCGAGGTGTTCGATCGCGGCGTGTTCACGCCCAATGACCAGTTCTTCGTGCGCTGGCACTGGGCAGTGATCCCGACGGAAGTCGACGTGGCAAAGTTCAAATTGACGGTGCGCGGTCACGTCAACCAGGTGCTCTCGCTGTCCTTGGCGGAGCTGCTGGCGATGCCGCGCGTCGAGCTGGTGGCGGTCAATCAGTGCTCGGGCAATTCCCGCGGATTGTTCCAGCCGCGCGTCTCGGGCGGGCAATGGGAGAACGGGGCCATGGGAAATGCGCGGTGGACCGGATTCCGCTTGCGCGACCTGCTGGATCGCGCCGGCGTCAAGGCCGGCGCCGTCGCGGTCCGCTTCAACGGTCTCGACGAGCCGGTGGTGGATGGTGCACCGGATTTCATGAAGTCGCTCGACATCGATCACGCGCGCAGCGGCGAGGTGATGCTGGCCTATCTCATGAACGGCGAGCAATTGCCGCTGCTGAACGGCTTTCCGCTGCGCCTGATCGTCCCCGGATGGTATTCGACCTACTGGGTCAAGATGCTGAACGACATCGAGGTGCTCGACGCGCCGGACGAGAATTACTGGATGAAGACGGCCTATCGCATTCCCGATACGCCGCAGGCGAGCGTGAAGCCCGGCGAGACCGGCTTCAAGACCGTGCCGATCAACCGCATGGTACCGCGCTCCTTCTTCACCAATGTCAGGGATGCCACCACGGTGAAGCCCGGCGCCGCCGTGCCGCTGCGGGGCATTGCCTTTGGCGGCGATTGCGGCGTGTCCGAGGTGGAGCTGTCGACCAACAGCGGCGAGAGCTGGCAGAAAACCGCGCTGGGCAAGGACGAAGGCAGCTACAGCTTTCGCCAGTGGAGCACCACGGTCACGGCGCCGCGAACCGGAACGCTGGCGCTGCAGCTGCGTTGCACCAACACCAAAGGCGAGGTCCAGCCGGCCGAGCCGAATTGGAACGGCGGCGGCTTCATGCGCAACGTGATCGAGCGCGTTCAGCTCAAGATCGCCTGAGCGAAGGATGGGGAAATCCATGGGCCTCTCGACCAAGGCCGTTGCCCGCGGCGTCCCCGCGCTGCTGCTGGCGCTGGCGGCGCTCGCTCCCGGGGCGGCTGCGTTCGCTCAGCCCGCGGCTGCGCCGGCCGCTTCCACCGCTTCGACGGTGACCGGCGGCGGCGTGACGCTGCATTCCGTCAGCACCAATTTCCCCGACAGCGATCGCCTCTTTCCCGGTCCCGCGGCCGATGCCATCAACAACAACTGCCTGGCCTGCCATTCGGCCGGCATGGTGCTGACGCAGCCGCGCCTGTCCCGCGCCGATTGGCAGGCCGAAGTCGAGAAGATGCGCAGTTTCTACAAGGCCCCCGTCGACGCAACCGACGTGCCGGCGATCGTCGATTACCTCGTCGGCTTGAGCTCGACGAAGCAGCCTTAGCGACGGACCTTGCGATCATTCACTGAAGGGAGACGCAGCATGGGCAAGATGACGATGAAGGACGGAACCGAGATCTTTTTCAACGATTGGGGCGCGGGACAACCCGTGGTCTTCAGTCATGGCTGGCCGCTCAGCGCCGACGCGTTCGAGGACCAGATGTTCTTCCTGGCGTCGCATGGCTACCGCTGCATCGCGCATGACCGGCGCGGCCATGGCCGCTCCAGCCAGCCCTGGGAGGGCAACGACATCGACACCTATGCCGATGACCTCGCGACGCTGGTCAGGACACTCAACCTGAAGAACGCGATCCATATCGGTCATTCCACCGGCGGCGGCGAAGTCGCCCGCTATATCGGCCGCTACGGCACCGAGCGCGTCGCCAAAGCCGTGCTGATCGGCGCGATTACGCCGCTCATGCTCAAGACCTCGGCCAATCCCGCCGGCACCCCGATGGAGGTGTTCGATCAGCTTCGCGCCGCCGTTCAAGCCGACCGATCGCAGTTCTGGAAGGATTTGAGCCTGCCCTTCTATGGCTATAACCGGCCGGGCGCCAAGGTCTCGGAAGGCGTGCGCCAATCCTTCTGGCTCCAGGGAATGATGGCCGGCTTTCCCGCGTCCTATTTCTGCATCAAAGCCTTCAGCGAAACCGATCTCACCGGGGATCTCGGCAAGTTCGACATTCCGACCTTGGTGCTGCACGGCGACGACGACCAGATCGTCCCGATCGGCGCCGCGGCGATGCGGTCGTCCAAACTGATCAAAAACGCGACGCTGAAGGTTTACAAGGGTGCACCGCACGGCATGTGCACGACCCACAAGGACCAGATCAACGCCGATCTGCTGGAATTCCTGAAATAGCGATCGGCGGCGTCGAGGAATCGATCAAAAGAGGAGAGAGGCATCATGGACACCAAGACCGCCCACGCCCGCCGGACGGCATCGGCCAACCCGCCTTCGGCACTGGGAGCGGCCGCCGTCAAGGACATTTCCGCGGCGCTCACCGCGCTGGTCTCCGACATGTTCGCGCTCTACGTCAAAACCAAAAATTTCCATTGGCATATCTCGGGGCCGCATTTCCGCGACTATCACCTGCTGCTCGACGAGCAGGGCGAGCAGATCTTCGAGGCCACCGATCCGATGGCGGAGCGCTGCCGGAAGCTCGGCGGGACGACCTTGCGCTCGATCGGCCATATCGCCCGCCTGCAGCGCCTCGAGGACAATGACGCGGAGTTCGTGACGCCGCTCGACATGCTGGCGGAACTGCGCGAGGACAATATGCAAGTCGCAGCGCGTATGCGCGAGACGCATGAGCTCTGCGACGAGCATGGCGATGTCGCCACCGCCAGTCTCCTCGAGAACTGGATCGACGAGGCCGAGCGGCGCGCCTGGTTCCTGTTCGAAGCCACGCGGCGGGGCAATACCGGGGAATAGCGGGCGCGCGCAATCTCGAAGAGTCCCCGCGATCAGCCCCACCTCACCCCAACCCTCTCCGCCCCAATGGGGCGGAGAGGGTTGGACCCGCGCAGCGGGAGGGTGAGGTGGGGTACGCGCGGTGCCCGATATTAAGCGGCGACTTTCTTCCGATTGATCGCAAGCCTGGCGTCGACCAGCGCCACGGTCTCGTCGAGGACGGCCGAGCGCATGCCGCGCTGCGCGGCGATGCTCTGCACCAGGCGATCGACGCGCTCGATATTGGGCGCGCCGGCGAAGAGGGCGCGCGCCGCCGAGGAGGGCCGCACCAGCCCTTGCGCCGCCGCGGCATATTTCTCGAACGGCACCAGATCATCCGGCGCAGCGCCGAGCTTGACGCACAGCTCGCGCACCCAGTTGTACATCGTGCGCGAGGCCTCGATGTCGCTGTGCACGGCGTCCTTGATCGAGCGCGCCGCATCCTTCTGCACGCAGCGGTAATTGCCGGTGATCAGCATCGCCCATTTGGCGAGCGGCACGAAGATCGACTCATGCACCTTGAGCTTGACCGGCAGCTCGACCTCGCCTGAGCCGGTGTCATAGCGCACGGCTTCGATGTCTTTCTCCATCCGGCGCAGGATGGCGGTGGCGTCGTCGCTGGCAAAGCGCGCCGCTTTGAAATTCGTCGGCAAGGTCACCTGCAGCACGTTGATGTCTTCCTCCGGCGGGCGAAACGCCTGCGGGTCGGGGCTGCACAGCGTCATCGTTGCCGGATCGACATTCTGCCAGACCGTCGCATCGGTGTAGGAGGCGGCGAGCGGCTCGGTGGCAAGGCCGGGAATGCGCTTCAGGTAAGGCAGCGGCGGCATGTTCATGATCGACATGCAGGGCACGCGCGAGCGCGCCACGGCGTCGAGCAGCTCGCGCACGCCGGCGGCGCCGTATTGCGGCTCCTGCATCGCCAGCACGACGAGGTCGTAATCGGCGGGTTTGACCGCGCCGGGTCCGGCAGCCGCGAGCTTGCCCGGCAGCTTCCGGGAATCGATCTCGACCAGCTCCTTCCGGCCCTTGACCGGAAGGCGCACGCGCGTCCCCTTCTCGTTGATCGCGGTCACTTCGGCAGGGAGACAGACCAGCGTCGCATTGTGGCCCGCCAGCAGCAGCTTGGTGGCGAGCAGCGAGCCGTAGGATGCGCCCAGAATGAGCGTGTCATAGGCGGTCTTCATAACGCTTACCTCCCATCGCAAGGCGACCGGACCTGGCCGATCGCCTGGGCTTTGCCCCCTTTATACGATGGGAATGCTAGGTCTTGAGGGGCCTCGGCGCAACGCCCCTCAGACGGCGCTAAGCCGAGGCGGCGGCGCGCTCGGCGCGGGCGACGAGTCGCGCCCGATCCCACATCTCGACCACGTCATAGCCGTGCTTTCGCAATAGCCGCTCGGCCATGGAGGTGGCGTCGGCGTCATCGACGCATTCGACATGCTCGACCGCGCCCCGCTCCGATGCTTCGCCCAGAAAGTAGCAGCGGTAAGTTCTCATGACACACCCCTCCGGCTCATCCGAACCGCGAAAGCGGTCAAGGCTCGGCCAATGACGCATCAATCTATCGCCAAATGCGCGCAGAGTCCGGTAGAAACGTATCGGGCGCGTATCGGTCCCGCGATAACGAGGAAATCCCCAGCTTTTCCGCGGGCCAAAAGGAGTTCGCTCGGCGCATGGCGCAGGTCTCGGAGCGAGAAAGCTGGCGGCGCGGCGAGCGGCAGCGCCTCATCGCACTCCGACTCGCGCTGGCGCCGGAGGAGCGACAGCGTTGCGCCGCCGCAATCGAGAAAAACCTGGCCGAGCTTCTAGCAAAGCTCTCCGGTACCACCATCGGTTTCTACTGGCCGATCAAGGGCGAGTTCGATCCGCTGCCGCTCGCCGAGCGCTGCGGCAGGGAAGGCCGCATCATCGCGTTGCCGGCCGCCATCGCGCCAGGCGCGGCGCTCGAATACCGCGCCTGGCGCCTGGGCGATGCGATGGAACCGGGCCGCCATTCCATTCCTGAGCCGAGAGAAAGGCGGCTGGTGCAACCCGATATCCTGGTAGTGCCTCTGGTCGGATTCGACGAAGAGCGGCATCGGCTGGGCTATGGCGGCGGCTATTTCGATCGCACCCTGGCGGCACTCTCGCCGCGGCCGGTCACCATCGGCGTCGGCTATGAAGCAGCGCTCCTGCCGACGATTTATCCACAGGTCCACGATGTCGCGCTCGATTTCATCGTTACCGAAGCGCGGGTCCGGCCCTAGCCCGGGAACACCGCCGCGGCTAGTCTTCGGCCGGGCCTGCCGCAAGGAGGAGAGATGACGCTCGAGCGCACGCTGGTCGACAGCCTGTCCCAGATCACCACCGCGACGATCACCACGATTTTGTTGAAGAAGGGGCTGCGCAATGTGTGGATGCGCGGCGCGCGGCCGCTGCGGCCGGGATCGCCGCGTCTCGTCGGGCGCGCCTTCACCTTGCGTTTCGTGCCGGCGCGCGAG
>JASHUO010000781.1 GCA_030039975.1 Alphaproteobacteria bacterium | reverse complement strand
TGCCCGGTGAAGCCCGAGATCGACGATATGTTGACCACGGCACCACGTTTCGCCTTCTGCATCTCCGGGATGACGAATTTCATGCCGAGGAAACAGCCTCGGGCGTTGACGGTCATGACGTTGTCCCACACCTGCATGCTGAAGAGATCGGGGTCGCTGCCGCTGATCCCGGCATTGTTCACCAGCACATCCATCCGGCCGTAAGCGGCGAGGCTCGCCGCGACCGCGCTCTCCCAATCCTTCTCTCTGGTGACGTCGAGAGGCTGGAACCGCGCCTTGCCGCCGGCTTCCTTGATGCGGCTCACCACCTGCTCGCCTTCGGCAGCAAGGAGATCGGCGACGACGACTTTGGCACCCTCACGAGCGAACAGCAGCGCGGTTGCCGCGCCCATTCCCGAAGCGGCGCCGGTGACGATCGCGACCTTGTCCTGCAAGCGCATTTTGTTCCTCCCTGGTGATCGCTTCTGCATTGGAGAGTCCACAGTACGCCGCCCGCCGATGCTTTGACACCGGGCTGCGATCCCTGCGATCGCCCCGAGAGGATTGCCGACGCTAGGGCGCGGCGCTCAGGAGAGGCGTTGCGCCGGGCTCGCCGAGGACCGTGCCGGCGGCACTGCAGCAAGCACGGCTTCGCTCAAGGACGGGGCGATGCGGATATGCTTGGAGCGGTCGAGCGAGCGCAGCTCCGCGATCAGCATGCGTGCCAGCTCGAGCGCCGCCGGCGTCAGGCTGCGGCGCGAGCGGCGGATCAGAAACAATTCGCGCCAGACCACGGGATGCTGCAACGGCCGGTAAGGCATGGTGCCGCCGCTCGCCTGGCGCGCCGACATCCAGGGGATGACGGCGAGGCCGACGCCGCGGACGACCAACGCCTGCAACGCCGAGACGTTCGAGACCTCGTAAAGCGGCCGCTGCAGCAGCTTCGCCACTTTGGGATGGTTGTCGAGCTGCGCGCGGATGCCGGCGCCGGTGGCGAGGGATGCGAGCGGGAATTGGGAGATCGTCGACCAGTCGACGGGACCGTCGGCGCGCGCCAGCGGATGGCGCGGCGACAGCATGATGCCGACACGGTCCTGCAGCAGCGGCGTCGCATCGACCTCGGTCATCGGGCGCCAGAGCGTGGTGACGCCGAAATCGACCTCGCCCTCGAGCACGCGGCGCGCCAGGCTTTCGGTCGTGTCCTCGACGACGCGCACGGCAATGCCGGGATGGGCGCGCGCCAGCGCGGCGACCGCCGGCGCCAGCACGTAGTTGATGAAAGAGGCGGCCGCGGCAACGGCAACCGAGCCTTTCTGCCGCTCGGCAAGGGAGCGCAGATCGTCGAGCCCATGCTCGAGCTCGCCCAAGAGACGCTCGGCCAGCGGCAGGAAGGCGGCGGCCGGACGCGTCGCCTCGACCGAGCACGTCGAACGGTCGAAGAGCCGGAGTCCGATCCCGGCCTCGAGCTCGCGGATGACGATCGTCACCGCTGAGGGCGAGACATGGAGCCGGGCGGCGGCGCGAGTGAAGCTACGCTCGCGCGCCAGGGTGACGAAGGCGCGCAGCTGGCGGATCGAGACTTCGGTCATTCCTGAGCAATCCTCAATAGTCGATCAGTTTATTATAATTGACTCAGTTTTCCCCGGCCGCCTAGCCTTGATCCGCGACGATCGGAACGACGCGGGGCCAAGGCCGCGCGCGGGTCGCAGGGAGAGAGACGCGAGGGGCATGGACGCTCCGCCGGCAGGAGAGACCGCCAACACCCGTCCCGGGCCGCTTTCGGGCGTGCGCGTGCTCGACGCGTCGACCATCTTGGCCGCGCCGATGGCGGCGACGCTGCTCGCCGAGTTCGGCGCCGAGGTGATCAAGATCGAGCAACCCGGCGAGGGCGATCCGCTGCGCTCGTTTCGGCCGCTGCGTCATGGCCAATCGCTGCATTGGCGGATCACCAACCGCAACAAGCGCAGCCTCACCCTCGATCTGCGCCGGCCGCGCGGCCATGGCCTGTTCTGTCGCCTCGTCCGCCACGCCGATGTGGTCGTCGTCAATTTCCGCCCGCAGACGCTGCAGCGGCTCCGCCTCGACTATGCCGATCTCAAAGCGGCCCGCGACGATGTGATCATGCTGCATCTCTCCGCTTTCGGCCGCACCGGGCCCTATGCGGAGCGGCCCGGCTTCGCCCGGATCGCCGAAGCCTTCGCCGGGCTCGCCTATCTCACCGGCTATCCCGACCGCCCGCCGGTGTTCGCGGGGTATCCGATCGCCGATGGCCTTGCCGGCATCCATGGCGCCTTTGCGATCATGCTGGCGCTGCGCCACCGCGACCGCACCGGCGAGGGGCAGCTCATCGATCTCGCACTGTACGAGCCGCTGCTGCGGCTGATGGAGGATTTCGTCATCGCGCATGGCGCCGACGGCTCGGTCAAGGAGCGTGCCGGGACCGCGCAGCCCAATATCGCGCCCAACAACCTCTACCCCACCGAAGATGGCGGCTTCGTCGTCATTCCCGCCTCGACCGAAGCGATCTGGCGCCGTCTCGCCGCGCTGGTCGACCCCGCCCTGCTCGAGCGCTACCCCTCGAACGAGGCGCGCCTCCGCCATCGCGACGCCGTCGACGCGGCGATTTCCGGCTTCACTCGCAGCCATCCCGCCGAAACGCTGGTGACGCTCTGCGCCGAGGCCGGCATTCCCTGCGGCAAGCTGAACTCGGCGCGCGACATCTTCGCCGACCCACAGATCGCGGCGCGCGGCAATCTGCAGCGGGTCTTCGACCCATCGCTGGGCGAGTGGCTGACCATGCAAAGCCCGATCCCGCACTGCTCGACCATCGCGCCCGCGCCGGTGAGTCCCGGGCCGGCGGCGCCGGGCGAGCATTCGGCCGAGATCCTGCGCGATCTGCTCGGGATCGAGACCGAGGAGTTTGACGCGCTCCGCGCCGAGGGCGTGGTCTGATGCCGCGGCGCGAAGCCACACAGTCCCGAGACTCTGGATTGGACGGAGGTCCGCCGACACCATGACGACGACAGCGCAACGCTCCCTCGCGGCAGCGGAGCCGCCGATGCCGCTTCGCCCGATCGAAGGGCCCTTCGCCTGGCGCGGCAGCGCGCTCGCCCGCAGCAATGACTACATCCACCGCTTCACCGCCGCCGAGCTCGGCGAGATCGACGGCGCAATCGAAACGGCGCGCCGGCACGGCACCGGCCTGCTCGAGCTGCGGCCTGACACCTTCCCGCTGCCCAAGCTCGGCCCGTTCCTCACCCAATTGCGCGACGGCACGCTGCTGCAGGGACGCGGCTTTGCCATGCTGCGCGGCTTGCCGGTCGAGCGCTATTCGATGGAAGAGAGCGCCATCGCCTATCTCGGCCTCGGCAGCTATTTCGGCACGGCGGTATCGCAGAATGCCAAAGGCCATGCTCTCGGCCATGTGAAGGATTTGGGGCGCACGATCGACGATCCCACCGCGCGCATCTATCAGACGACGCACAAGCAGACCTTCCACACCGATTCCGTCGATATCGTGGCGCTGCTCTGCCTCAAGACCGCACGCGCGGGCGGGCTCAGCCGGATCGTCAGCTCGGTCCATCTCTATAACGAGATGTTCCGCCGCCGCCCCGATCTCGCCGCCGAGCTCTTCCATCCCTTCGCTTTCGACCGCCGGGGCGAGGTGCCGCCGGGGAAGAAGCCCTATTTCGCCATCCCGATCTTCCACTGGCATCAGGGCCAGCTCACGGTCTTCTACGGCAACCGCTACTACATCCAATCGGCGCAGCGCTTCGCCGAGGTGCCGCGGCTGACCGCCCGGCAGAGCGAAGCGCTCGACCTCTTCGACGCGCTCGCCAACGACCCCGACAATTATCTCGACATCGAATTCAAGCCGGGCGATATCCAGCTCGTCCACAACCACGTCATCCTGCACGATCGGACCGATTACGAGGATTGGCCGGAGCCGGAGCGACGGCGCCATCTGCTGCGCCTCTGGCTTTGTCCGCCCAATGGACGGCCGCTTCCGACCGTGCTGGCGGACCGCCACGGCAGCGTCGAGATCGGCCGGCGCGGCGGCATCATGGTCGAAGGCACGCGGCTGACCGCGCCGCTCGAGGCGTGTTAGATCGAAGTTCGATGAACAAAACATACTTCTTTTCGCGTCGTCCCCGCGAAAGCGGGGACCCAGGCCTTGCGATCCGCCCACCGGATCTGAAGCGCTGGATGCCCGCTTTCGCGGGCAAGGCGAACTCTGGAAGC
>JASHUO010000780.1 GCA_030039975.1 Alphaproteobacteria bacterium | reverse complement strand
GGTGCTGATGTCCACCACCGGCTACTGGATGCTGCGCGAGCGCTCGCGCGAGGTCCGCGCGCGGACGCCGAAGAACGTCGCCGATTGGGGCGCGGCGCTGCGCAGCGGCTGCGTGCTCAGCCCCGGCTCGACGGCGATGATGCGGCGCGAGGCTTTCGCCAGCCACGGGCTTTTCGACGAGCAGCTGCGGCGCCTCGAAGATTGGGACTGGCTGCTGCGCTACGTCGCCAAGCATGACATCCTCGTCGTGCCGGAACCACTGGCGCGAATCCACATGGCCGAGCGAATGGATCCCGCCGCCGTTCTCGCCGCCACGCGTCTCCTGCGCAGCAAGCACGACGCCGCCATGCGCCACCTCGGCTTCTGGCCGAGCGCGCAGTTCAGGTCCACTCTGCTGATGGAGCAGGGCGTCACCTGCTACTACGCCGGCCAGCCGTTGCGCGCCCTGTCGTTCCTGGCGGGTTCGCTCGCGCTCTATCCGCGCAAGCCGCCTGCCTTCTTCGCTGGCGCGGCGCGGCGCGTCGCCCGGATGTTGCGGCACGGTCGTTCGGCGCCGGGAACCACGGCGGTCGAGCCTCTCGGCCGCAATGAGCGCCCGGGCTGATCCGCGCCGCTGGCGCGGCGCTCAGCTATGCTCGAGGCCGGAGGGCTCGTAAACGACGATCTTGCTGCCGGGGCTGCCGATCTCGACCGACACCTCGATCAGCTTCCCCAATCGCTGGCGAAGCGCCGCCCGCTTGTCGGGCTCGACGAAGAACATCAGGAAGCCGCCGCCGCCCGCGCCGAGCAGCTTGCCGCCGAGAGCGCCGGCGGCACGCCCCGCAGCATAGATCTCGTCGATCTCGGGCGTCGAGACGACCTCGGCGAGGCTGCGCTTCAAGCGCCAGGCCTCGTGGAGAAGGCGCCCCAGCTCCAAGAGCGGGCGTCGCGGATCGCGCAGGATGTCGAGCGCCGCCGGCACCATCTCCGCCATCGCCTTGAGCTCGTTCTCGCGCGCGCCGAAATTTGCGATCTGCTGCGCCGCGATCCCCGATGAAAAGCGCGACAACCCGGTAAAATAGAGCGCGATCGACGCCTGAAGTTCCTTGCGGCGTTCCTCGGCCATCACCACGGGAGTTACCTGGAACGAATTGTCGGGCAGGAAGCTGACCAGATTGGTGCCGCCATAAGCCGCCCAGATCTGATCCTGGGAGCCGACCGCCTCCTTCAGCACCTCCTGCTCGATCCGGATCGCATCGAGCGCGAGCTGCCGCGACGTCATCATCCGGCCGCGCAAGGCGTGGATCGCGTTCAGCATGCCGACGGTGAAGGCCGAGCTCGAGCCCAGCCCCGACCGCGCCGGCAGATCGCCGTCATGATGGATCTCGAGCCCGTCTTCGACCGCGAGATCCTGCAGCACGGCGCGCACGGCGGGGTGCTGGATGTCGGCGATGTTTTGGACCGTCTCGATCTTGGAGTAGGCGATGCGATGGCGATGCTCGAAGAAGGGCGGCAGCACCCGGACGCTGATGTAGCAATACTTGTTGATCGCCGTTCCCACCACAGCGCCGCCGTTCTGGCGATACCAGGCAGGATAATCGGTGCCGCCGCCGAACAGCGAGATCCGGAAGGGCGTTCGGCTGATGATCATGGGCGAAGTTCCCCTGCGGCGAAAACCGGGACGCCGTCGCGAATGGCGGCAAGGGTCTCCGGCGTGCCGATGTCGATGAAGCGCCCTTCGGTGCGGAACGCGCCGATCGAGCCGGGCGGTTGGCGCTCGAGCACGTCATGCTCCAAGGAGCCCCGACCGAGCGCCGCGATGCGATCGAGCATCGCGCGGCCGAAGAGGTAGACCCCCGCATTGATCCAACCGACACCCGCTTCGCCCGCGTCCTTCTCGCGGAAGCGCGCGATGCGGTTTGCGGCGTCGATCTCGACCCGGCCGTAACGGCTGCCCGCCACCCGCGCGCAAACGATCGCGGCCTCCCACTGGGCGGCGCGGTAGGCGGCAACGAAGGCGCCGAGATCGACATCGACCAGCGTGTCGCCGTTGAGGACGAGCGTGGGATCTCCGGTCAGGAGATGGCGCGCATAGGCAATCCCGCCGGCTGTGCCGAGCGGCTCGGGCTCGACGGTGCACACGATCTCGAGATCGCGGCAGGGATAGTTTTCGAGATGAGCAAGGATCGCGCCGGCGCCGTAGCCGAGGCACAGCACGACGCGCCGGACGCCTTGCTCGTAAAGCCAGTCGAGGAGATGGTCGAGAAACGGCCGGGCGCCGGCAGGCGCCATCGCCTTGGGCAAATCGCCGAGCGAGCCCTTGACGCGCGTCCCCAGCCCGCCCGCCAGGATCGCGGCATCGATGCCTCGAAGCTTCGCCGCGGCGTCGCTGCCGCCCATCAGGCCGCCATCGTCGGCTGCTCGAGCAGCTTGCGGCGCAGCTTATGCTTGGTCATCGCTTCGAGATGGTGGCGCGTCTCGGCGCCGAAGCGCTGCGTGACCATGTCGAGATAGCGCGGATTGGTGAAGAACTCGGTGAAGGCCTGATCGCGGAAGCGCAGCACGTCGGCGGCGGAGAGATGCTTCGTCGGCAGGGGCTTGGCGTCATAGCTGTGCTGCGAGTAGCCGCTCCAGCTCTCGGGCAGCTCCCATTGGAGCTGCAGCGCCGTTTCGTACAGCCGCGATCCCGGATAGGCCATGCCGGCATAGAAATTGACGAACTCGGTGTTGAGCTCCTTGGCCAGCGCCAAGGTCTCCGCCATGGTCTCGGCATCGTCCTCCGGCAGGCCGAAGATGTAGTTGCCGATGATGTAGATGCCGGCGCGCTGGATCTGCTCGACGATGCCTTTGATGTCGTCGCTCTTGAGCGATTTGTCGGCCTCGTCGCGGACCTTCTTGCTGCCGGATTCGATGCCGAGCGCGAGCCAGCGGATGCCGGCCTTGCGCAGCAGCGCGAGCTGCCCGGGCTTGATGGTGTCGGGGCGGGCATAGGCCCAGATGTTGAGCTCGTCGGAGAAGCCGCGCGCGATCAACGCCTCGCAGATGCCGCGCACATGGCGGTCGTTGAGCACGAAGAGCTCGTCGATGATCTTGAAGGTGCGGACGCCGTAGGTGCGGTAGAGATGCTCGATCTCGCCGACCACCGCCTCCGGGCTGCGCATGCGATAGTTGGACTTACCGAAGGGCGCGTTGATGCAGCAGAAGGAACAGTGATAGGGACAGCCGAGCGAGGTATAGATCGAGGCATAGGGAATGCGGCGCGCGAGGTCGCCGAAGCATTGCCAATTATGCGCGCGATAGCGCTCCATCGGCAGCAGATCCCAGGTATCGCCGGGCAGATCGCGGTCGAGATTCTGGATCAGCGGCGGCATGGGATTGATGACGAGCTCGCCGTCGCGGCGGAACGCCAGGCCGGCGACCTGGTCGAGCTTCTCTGGCTCGGGCGAGCGCAGCACGTCGATGAGCTGTTGCAAGGTCTGGGCGCCCTCACCCACGGCGGCGAAATCCACCGGCTCTTCGCGCAGCGTGCGCTCGGGCAACGCCGAGACATGGCCACCGACGATGAGTATCTTCTGCGCCGGATCGACCGCTTTGATCGCGCGGCAGGCTTCGCCCGCCCCCGCCATCATCTGCGTCGAGGCCGAAGGCTGATGGCCGAAAACGACCATGCCGACAAGGAGCGGCGAGAGCTTGCGGACCGCTTCGGCGACGGCTTGAGGTCCGAGATTTT
>JASHUO010000779.1 GCA_030039975.1 Alphaproteobacteria bacterium | reverse complement strand
CGTCCACACGCGCCGCGACCTCTGCGTGCGGTACTCTGACCTCAACGCTCTGCATGGAGCTGTTCAACCGAAAGTTGGTAACGTCGTTAACCGAATGCTTGCACGAAGAACGCGCTGCGCGATAGGCAGCAAACTCATGAAGCCTGTGGCAAAAATGGAGGCGTGGTGATTGTTGGTTGCACGCCACAATCGCTCCGCTTCTAATCGGAGTGTCAGTTTGACTTTCCGCAGGAGCCGCTTATTTCGGCATTCGGCTATACCTGCCTGCGTCACCGGCAGATGTTTATTGAGGCCGCAAAGCGCCAGGGATGGCATGATCGCGCCGAATTGGATGACGCGAGGCGCAAAGCGCTCGCATGGCTCTCGGCGAATTTCCCGAGAATGGTGTTGGACCACTTCAATGAGGAGATCTGCCTTGGTTGCAAGCTGGAAGCGAACGGGGTGAATCTCAATGAGATCGAGTGCGTGATCAGCGAGTTCTCGAGGAATCTCGATGGCGGGTCTGGAAAAGCGTCAGAGATCGCTCCGATCCTCAAACCTTAGCGCCGCTGGTCGGCATCGCCTTCACCTTTTCGCAAGGTTATTCGCCCATACTTCGTCTTTGTTGGGGAACTCGTGGTACGTAAGCGCCTTCTCGTCGTCGAGGACTACCAGCAGCTCCGCGAACTCATTGCGACGGTGCTGCAGGAAGTGGGCGGGTATGCCGTCGAGACGGCCTCCGACGGAACCGTCGCCGAGCGCCTGATCGCCGAGCAGCGCTTCGACCTCGTCATCTTGGACATCAGCGTTCCCGGACGGATGGGCGGCCACGACATCGCCAGCCTCGCGCGGACGCGTCTCGGCTGCCCGATCCTGTTCATCACGGGCCGCGATCTCGCCCTGGCCGACTGCGCCGACCTCATGCAGCCTCAAGACCGTTTTCTGCGCAAGCCCTTCAAGATGGATGTACTGCTCGCAGAGGTCGGGGCGCTGCTCCAGGTCGACGCCCCGAAGACGCTGAACGCGCCGAAACGGTCGCGCGTTCGCGCCTCGCGTTCCAAGCGCAGCCCGACGCGGGTCTCTCAATAACCGCGCCTCGGGATCGCGCCGGCAAGCGCACAAGTCCCGCAGCCTATCGGGGCGATCGCCCCGAACCGGCGCTTTACTTGGGCGCCGCGAGCCGGCGCTCGACCGCTCCGACCAGCTCGCGCGCCCGTACCGGCTTCAGCAGCACCTCATGGCGCGCCAATTCCTCTGCCGGGATCTGGAACGCATGCCCGGTCACGACCATAGCCGCTATCCCGCGTTCCTTCGCGGCATCGGCGATCCCAATGCCGTTCCCATCGGGCAGCATGACATCGGTCAGCACGAGGTCATAGGAGCGCGCTTCGAGCTGCGAGCCTGCTTCTCCCAGCGTGGGAACCAGATGAACCCGATAGCCGGCGGAGATGAGGATATGTTCCAGGACCGGCCCGACATCCGGGTCGTCCTCTACCAGAAGGATGAGCTTTGCGGCCTCTCCCTCGCCTCGTCCCACGCTCCCGCCCAAAACCTGCTGAATTGATTGAACTTCGTGAATGTTGTATCGGGCATATCATCGGCCACGCTTCCACGCAAGACGCGCCTCGTCCGGCCGAATGCAACCGCCGGCTTCGATAGGCCAGTCACTTCGCCGGCGCCGCTTCCCGAGAGACTGTGATGCCGGTCATAGGACGGAGCCCCTCTCCTTCCCACCTCGTGGGAAGAAGGAGAGCCGCCATGAGTAACAAGCGATTCGATTGGGCTGGGTTAAGTCTGGCGGCGATCGGCGTGGCGTTGTTGGTTGCTGACTACGTCACCGATCTCTGGGGCTGGTACTAGCCTCCCTTAGCATCATGCCGGCATACTCGCGCGACCGTGCGGCCGCGGCGGCGGGCCGCCCGCTCAGAAGCGAAAAAGCGAGAGTCGTCAGGCCGATGCTAGCCTGGACGCTCCCTTTGCGGCCATCGCGGCGAGCTGGTCGTAGCCGGCGGCGATCTCCAGCGCGGCACGTTTGGCTTCCGGGTCGGTCAGCTGTTCGGCCCTGACCCGCACCTGCGCCGCGCGCTCACGCCAATCTTTGGCGGTGTAGAGACAGTCGGTCATGGCAACAGCATACGCCGGACTAGGTCGGAGCGAAACTCCTCTTGTGGATATCTACCTCAGGGTGCGAAATCGATCGCGTCACGATCCTTGAACCCGCTTCAGATCACTTTTTTGATACATCCCGGCGGCTAGCGGGTATGCGAGGCTAACAGCTAGGTAGGCTTCGGCGCTGAGGTGTAGCCAAGTGCTTAAGGAGCTGATCACACTCGACGGCGATGTCTGCGCCATCCTGATCATCGAAGCCCAACTCATCTGCCAGGCCGCCGGGAGCGGCCATGCCGATGACCTCTGTCAACGGCGGGATCGGCTTTTGGGCAGGCTCGGCGTAAGGCAAATCGAGCAGCTGATCCAGATCGTATCGTCGCTCGATCGTCTCGTGGCCCCGGTGAAGGTGCCGCAGAGCGCGGGCGCGACGCTCGACACGAGAGCCCAGGCAGTTTCCATTGCGGCATCGAAACCCGTGCCAGCCGCCCTCGATGGCGTGTCTCCCGCCCGTAGCGGCTGCCTGAACCTCAGGGCACAGATCGAAGCCCGAGAGATGGACCGCTGGCGCGCGGCGCTGAAAGACGCCTGGCCCACGGTCGCCTGCCGCCATGAGCGCGAGCACGGCGCGACGGCTTGACCGCGGCCGCTGGACGCTGAAGGCCGCGCGCGGGGCCGCCCTGCCCCACCCCGCGGAGGCCGGCATCTAAACCGGTCGCTAACTTCGATGCCTTATCATGGCAGCGACGATCGGAGGGGGTGTCTACCGTGGGCAAGGAATCCAACTACGTGCGGGTCATGATCCACTGCCCGGTTACGGGCCGCGGCATACCGACCGGGCTGACAGCCGAAGCGAGCACCTGGCAGGCTCGACCGATCGGTCTCAACCGCGTGTCCTGTCCCGCATGCAAGCAGATCCACGCCTGGAGCAAGCCCGACGCCCATCTCGAAGGGGCGGGCGGCAGCTAGACAGGTCAAGGCTGCGGGAAGGGAATGATCTGCGCGCCCTCGCCCGAAAGGCGGTTGCGGACGGCCTTAAGCAGCTCCGCCGGGCGCAGCGGTTTGAACAGAAAATGGTAGCGGGCGCCCGGCCTTCTGAGATAGGGGCGATAGGCCGTCACGACGAGCGCCGATATCCCGAGATCCGCGGCCCGATCGGCGACCCCTAAGCCGTTTCCGTCCGGCAGGATGGCGTCGGTCACGACCAGGTCGAAGTGCCGGCTCGCCAGCAGCTCGAACGCCTTTGTCAGACACTCCACCGCCGTCACGCGGTGCCCTTCGGCATTGAACAAGTATTCCATGACCGGCCGCACGTCCGGATCATCCTCCACCAGCAGGATGTGAGCCGTCACGGGTGTTCCCCTTGCCGCGGAACCTGTTCAGCGACGGAGAACGCTGGAATAGCGGATAGGTTGCGCCATCGATGGTGTTGCTCTCGCTTCTCTTTCTGAGGCGGTTCAGCAACTTGCGGGTTCGGAACCGATGCGCACAGGGAGTGTTCTCGATGTGCTTACCTTGATAAGCCATCCTCAACCCCGCTCGGCTCCAAAACCGAGCGGGGCTCTTTCTTAGGGGAGGCTCAATCTCCCTCGGAAGGAACGCCGCGCCCCGCTTCGCCGTGCGCCAATGCCGCCGGGCGGGACATTTTCTTGCGCGCGGCGCAAAACCGTCAATCCCGGCTTAACCCCAAGCAGCCAAGCATTTCTGCGCGTTCAGTGGACCCCCACAGAGGCAACGCCGGAGCCCCGTCCTGAGAGTTGGGCAACAGGGCGGGGCTTTTGCTACCTGGCATCAGCCGTTTGGATCAGGCGGTCACGAGGCCCCCATAGTGTGACAGCGCGCACACGCCCAGGTAGCTAACCCAGGTAGCGTATAACCCAAGAGCATTCGGGAGTACGCTTCGATGACGAACTACAGCGCAGAAGACTGGCGCGAGCGCGCCGAGCAGGCGCGCAGCAGGGCCAAGCAGGTCGCCGACCCGGAAGCGGAGCGGATCGCACTCGAGATCGCGGCGGGCTATGACCGGCTCGCCGCGATGGCCGCAAAGGGAGCGCTCAGGCTCGCATCGGCGTGACGCCGGGGGTGGCTGAGGCCGGTCCCGCTCTGTCGTTTAGGGCTATGCTGCGCCTCGATGCCGAATTGGACGGCGATACAATAGACGCGGCGTGCCTCAGCTCCCACCCTCCCGCCGACCATAGCCCGAGCGAACGGCCTCCGCGGCATCGGCCTGCGCGTCCCACCCCTTGAGCCGGCTCGGCTCCAGCTCGCCGGTCGCTTCGAGGACGGGATAAGCGACAGAGCAGATATGCGAATGAATGCGCTTCAGATCGCGGAGCACGTCGAGATGCAGCGAACTCGTCTCGATGCTCTCCGGCCGTCCTTCACGCAGACGGGCGAGATGGTTCTCGGCCGCGCTGCGCTCGACCTCGCGGATATGCACCTTCTCGCTGAGCAGCCGGCGCGCGATCGAGGCATCGCCCGACATGAAGATGCCGAGGGCAAGCTTCAGATTGTCGAGAACGCACCGGTGCAGCGCCTGCAGCTCGGCCGCGCCCTCGTTGGAGAATTTGTAGCGGTGCTTGATCTTCTTGGCGGCGAGCTCCATCAGGTTCTTGTCGATGATGTCGCCGATGTGCTCGAGGTTGATGGCGAA
>JASHUO010000778.1 GCA_030039975.1 Alphaproteobacteria bacterium | reverse complement strand
CCGCGGCGAACGCTTTTACCGCGGGTTCATTCGCGAGCGCATTTGGGGCCACCATCGGCGGAAAGCCGAGCCATTCCGAGCGGTAGATGATGCGGGTCTTGCGCACGAGATCGGGCTCGCGTTCGCGCATCACGTCCCAGACGTAGCCGTCGATGCTGCCGCTTTCCGCAAGACCGGAGCCAACGGCGCGAATGACGTTTCGATGGCCGTAGGTAAAGAAGAACTCCCGGAAGAATTGGGCCGGCGTCGCATGTCGCAGCGCGAGCAGCCAGCGCGTGATCAGATATCCCGAAGTGCTGTCCGGATCGGAAAACGCATGCACCGTGCCGCGGATGTCGTCGAACACCTGAGCGCGGCTCGCCTCATTGACGATGACGTAAGTCTGGTAAAGCGGCCGATGATGGTAGAGAGGTACGGCCAGCAAGGTGAGCTGATTGCGATACTGTACGTAGGGATCGTCGCAGATCCAGGCGGCATCGAGCTGGTTGGAAAGCAGCATCGCCGAAATCTCGTGATAGGTTCGGCGCTTGACGAGCGCGATGGGGCGCTCGAGCCGCTGCGCCAAATAGCGCTCGAGCAAGGTGAGAAGCTCGATATCATTGTCGAGGAACAGCGGGGTCAGACCGAAGCTGAACGTCTCGGTCGCCGCTGTCGCGTGCTTCGTGCCGAGAAACGCCGCGGCTCCGAAACCCACGATCAGGTCCCGGCGCGCGATGCAAGATCCACATGCTTCCGGTAGGCCTGCGCCGATCGCTCGCACGCGCCTCCTCCCCATCATTTCCGCGGTTCTCTTTACAGTTATGTTACACCTCCTTCGACTATTCTGGAAGTCTCGTTGACTAGCCGCCCATCGCCGTGTAGCTTCGACAATGTTGGAACTATCGGTGGTGCGGTGCGCAGCTACGGCGACATTCGAGCTGCCGAATGTTGTGCGCTGCCGGCGTCGTGGCTCGATCGGCTGAACGTCGCCGCTGCCGTGTGTCGTTGGGCGTCGCGTTGTGGTCGGCGCGCGGCTTATGAGTTGCTCGATGATCACTTGCTCGACGACGCTGCGATCGACGAGGACGGTCGATTGCGGAAACTGCGCGACAGGGAAGCAGCGTTCCGTAAAGTGTGGCTCGCCGGCTGCGGAGGGTTCTTGTGAGCACGAACTTCACGACGACCGAGGTCACGCGCGCCCTGGGGGCGCTAGCCCAGGAGACGCGCCTCGAGCTGTTTCGGATGCTCGTTGAGCGAGGCCCTTCCGGGCTCTCGGCGGGCATGTTGGCTGAACGTCTGAAGGTGCCTCCGTCGTCGCTGTCGTTCCACCTGCGGACGCTTCAGCATGCCGGCCTCATCACGCAGCGCCGAGCGAGCCGGCAGATGATCTATGCCGCGGACTTCGGATCGATGAACGCAGTAATCCAATACCTGACCGAGAATTGCTGCGGGGCGCAGGGCGTCTGCGCCCCGGTCTGCAACCCCGGCGCCGCTCTCGCGACAGGGGAAAACCGGGATGACGCGGCTGCACGCGGCCGCCGTCGCCGCTGACGCCGAAGGCCGAGCAGGACCATGACCAAGCCCTACAACGTCCTCTTCCTGTGCACGGGGAACTCCGCCCGCAGCATCATGGCCGAAGTGATCCTGCGTCGCTGGGGACGAGACCGGTTTCAAGCGTTCAGCGCGGGCAGCCATCCGCGCGGAGCCGTGCATCCAATGACGATCGAGCTCCTGAAGCGGCTTCATCACCCGACCGAGGGCTTGCGCAGCAAGAGCTGGGACGAGTTCGCCCGTCCAGACAGTCCGCCGCTCGACTTCGTGTTCACGGTCTGCGATCAAGCGGCGGGCGAGGTTTGTCCGGCTTGGCCCGGTCAGCCGATGACGGCGCATTGGGGCGTCGAGGATCCGGCGGCGTTCGAAGGGTCCGAAGACAAGCAGAGGGAGCTCTTCAGGCGCGTCTATTTCCTGCTCGACAACCGCCTCAAGATCTTCACCAGCCTGCCGCTGGAGAAGCTGGATCGCCTCAGCCTGCAGAAGCGCCTCGATCAGATCGGCCGCGCCAAATTGGCCGAGGGCGAGATGCCGAAGACGGAGCCCGCGACCTGACAGGTTGACGACGATCCCGCGCTCGTCGTCCAGGACGTGGGCAATTGATTCTCACCCGAACCGCCGGAGACAGGCTCATGTCGAAACCCTTCAACGTGCTCTTCCTGTGCACCGGAAATTCGGCGCGGAGCATCTTGGGGGAAGCGATCGTGAACCGAATGGGGTCCGGTCGCTTCCGCGCGTTCAGCGCTGGCAGTCAGCCGAAGGGCGCCGTCCATCCCCTGGCGCTCGAATTGCTGCAGTCGAAGGGTCTCTCTACCGAAGGGTTCCGGAGCAAGAGCTGGAGCGAATTCGCCGTGGGCGCACCGGAAATGCAGCTCATTGTCACGGTCTGCGATCAGGCGGCTGGCGAGGTCTGCCCGATCTGGCCGGGGCATCCGGTCGTCGCGCATTGGGGCCTGCCTGATCCGGCGGCCGCGATTGGGACGCTCGCCGAGCGGCGCGAGGCTTTCCGGGATGCGTTCGAAGTGCTCGAGCGCCGTATCCACATGCTCGTCAGCATGCCCGTGGAGGAGCTCGATCCGGCAACCTTGAAGCGCCGAGCCCAAGAGATCGCCGCGCTGCCGAGCCCGGCGGCTCGCAAAGCCGCGCCATGACCGCGGATCTGGCGGCGAAGCCGCGCGCGGCCGCTCGGGGATTGGAGCCCTCGCTCGTCCACGCGGCGTCCTGCGAGTTCGTCTCGACCGGTCTTCTGCTCATCGGCGTGGTCGGGTCGGGCATCATGGCTCAGCGGCTGTGCGGGGGAAACGTAGGGCTCGCGCTGCTGGCAAACGCCATCGCCACCGGCGGCGCGCTGGTCGCCCTCATCCTCGCCTTCGGCCCGCAATCGGGGGCGCATATGAATCCGGTCGTTACGCTCGCGGCGGCCTTGACGAATGATCTTCGGTGGCGGTTCGTGGCGGCCTATTTGCCCGCTCAGGTCGCCGGCGCCGTAGCGGGCGTCTGGATCGCCCATGTCATGTTCGAGCTCCCGATCCTGCAACTCAGCCAGCACGTCCGAACCGGGATCGGGCAATGGGTCGCTGAGGCGGTCGCAACCTTCGGCCTGCTCGTCACGATCTGGGGCTGCCGCGCCCATCGCGCGCCGGTGACGGCGTTCGCGGTCGCGGCCTACATCACCGGCGCTTACTGGTTCACCGCTTCGACGTCGTTCGCCAATCCAGCCGTGACGGTGGCACGGGCATTCACCGATACATTTGCCGGGATCCGACCGGCAGACGCGCCGGGCTTTATTCTTGCTGAATGCATCGGCCTGCTTGCCGCGCTCCCCCTGATCCGCGGCTTTAGGCCTGTCCGACTCGACGAATGATCGAGCTCAAGGGCGTGCAACGCCGCAGCCGCTACCGCCGGACTTTTGCGAAGGGGTGGGTGCTGGAGAGGCCGCCATCGACGGCGATGGACTGGCCGTTGACATAGGAGGCGTCGTCGCTGGCGAGGAACAGCGCGGCGGCGGCGATTTCCGTCGGCTCGCCATGGCGCTGCAGCGGGTTGAGCTGACCGATCTTGGCCTCGGTCCCGTGCTCGCGGGCGCGTTCGAAAAGGGGGCGGGTCATGCCGGTCTCGATCAGGCCGGGGCAGATGGCATTGACCCTGACGCCGGTGCCCGACAGCGAATTGGCGGCGGTCTGGACCAGGCTGATGACGCCGGCCTTGCTGGCGCTGTAGGGATGCCCGCCGGCACTGGCGCGCAGGCCGGCGACCGAGGCGGTGCAGATGATCGAGCCCTTGCCTTGCTTCACCATGATCGGCGCGCCGTGGCGGATGGCGAGGAAGGGGCCGATGAGGTTGACCCGCAGGATCTCCCGCCACATCTCCACCGACTGCTCGAAGAGCGGGACCAGCCCGCCGCTGACCCCGGCATTGGCGAAGAACACGTCGATGCCGCCCAGCTCCTTCACCGCTTTCTGGATGAAGCCCTGGACGTCGGCCTCGGCGCCGGCATCGGCGGCGACGGCAACGACCTTGCCGCCGGCCGCCTTGATCTCGGCCGCGGTCTCTTCGACCGCGGGCGGCGTCTTGTCGACGGCCATGACCGCCGCCCCTTCGGCGGCGAAGAGCTTGGCGCTGGCGCGGCCAATGCCGCTGCCCGCGCCGGTGACGATCGCCCGCATGCCTTGAAGCCGTGCCATCCCGCTCTCCCCACCACGCTGTCTCGGAGGATGGTGCGGAGCCGGGCGGCGGAATGCAATTCGTTCCTCGCCCTCGGGCTATTGTGCCGCGGCCACCGGCAGTGACGCGGGCCTGAGACGCGTCGCAGGGAGGGTCACGGTGACGGTGGTGCCGATGCCCGGCGCGCTCTCCAGCTGGAGCGTGCCGCCATGCTTCTCGATCAGCATGCGGGCCAGCGGCAATCCCAGACCGGTGCCCTCATAAGAGCGCGATATCGTGTTGTCGATCTGCCGGAAGGGCTCGAGCGCGACCGGGATATCCTCCGGCCGCATGCCGATCCCCTGATCGGCGACGGTGATGGCGAGGTCGCCATTGGGGCGGAGCGCCGCGCTCAACACGACCGCGCCGGTCTC
Source organism: Alphaproteobacteria bacterium (assembly GCA_030039975.1). Taxonomy (GTDB): domain Bacteria; phylum Pseudomonadota; class Alphaproteobacteria; order ATCC43930; family CGMCC-115725; genus DAHUYF01. The sequence continues at coordinate 2,677 of JASHUO010000778.1, read as the reverse complement.
GCGCGAGAACTTGACGGCGTTGGACAGGAGGTTGAGCAGCACCTGCTTCAGCCGGAGCTCGCCCGCCATCACCGCGGGCAGGTCGTCGGCCAGCTTGATGGCGACGGTCACCGATTTCTGCCGCGCCTGCGCCAGGATGAGGCCGACGCAATCCTGCAGCAGCTCGTGCAGGTCGACCAGCGATTCCGCCAGCTCGAATTTTCCGGCGGCGAGTTTCGAGAGGTCGAGGACGTCGTTGACGAGGCGCAGCAGGTGCTGCCCCGAAGCATTGATGTACTGTGCATATTCGCGATAGCGATGCCCCGCCTCGGGGCCGAGGATCTGGTCGTTGATCACCTCGGAGAAGCCGATGATGGCGTTGAGCGGGGTGCGCAGTTCGTGGCTCATATTGGCGAGGAAAGTCGATTTGGCGCGGTTGGCGCTCTCGGCGTCCTCTTTGGCGCGGATGAGCTCGCTCTCGCGCTGGCTGATCGCCGCCGCCATGCGGTCGAAGGCGCGGCCGAGGCGCTTGAATTCCGAGCTGCCGCCGACGATACCGGCGCGCGCCGACCAATCGCCGCGCCGCCAGCGCTTGACGGCGAGGAGCAAGCGGCTGACCGGCCGCCGCACGACATAGTGGAAGCCGAACCAGGACAGGATGGCGCCGATGGCCAGCGCCGCACCGAGCGCCAGCCCACGTTGTCTGGTGCTGCGGTCGATCTCGGCGAAGGCGCTCTTCCGGTCGAGTCCTACCTGGATAAAGACGCCTTCGCCCGGCGGCGCCTCGACGGGATCGAAGCCATAGATGCGCAGGCGACCGCTCGCATCGCTTCCCTCCCAGGTGCCGCCCGCTCTCGCATGCACCAGCGGGCGCCGATCCGGCGGCAGTGCCGTGCCGATGGCCGCCGCTACCGGGCTGCCGGCGACCAGCTTGGTGATGATGATGCCGTTGCGATCGGTGATGGTCAGATCCGCATTGGGCGGCAGGATATCGCGCGCCAGATTCGACATGAGCCAGTCGACGCGCAGCCCGGCAAGCGCGACGCCGGTGGTCGCGCCGGAAAGGTCGCGGATGGGATAGCCGAGCTGCAGAACGCGAGTTCCGTCGGCCATCACCGCCGAGGCGCCGACGGCGAAATCGCCTTTGGCGAGCGGCGCCCAGAAGAAGGGCTGGTTCGGCAACAAGTTATCGCCGGAGAGCTGGCCGGTCGACGAGCACAGGATGTGGCCCTGCAGATCGACCGTGGCGATATAGGCGTAGTAGGGGAAACCCTCGGCCAGGCGATGCAGCAGCGCGTCGCCGGCAGCCGGGTCGCGCTGTCCCGTCTTGCGCAGCTGCGCAATCGTGGTCAGCATCTGCCGCGCGCCTTCCAGCACGCGATCCTGCTCCATGCCGACGAGCGTCGAAAGACGTAGCGCCTCGGCATGCAGTTCGCGCTCGCGCGCCTGGCGATGCTGCAGCTCGTCCTGGATCTGGATCGCCGTGACCGGCGCCAGGGCGATCACCACAAGGAGGAAAAGCCGTGCGAGGATTCCCATAGCCCGAGCCGCGTGGTCCAGGCAGCAGCATCGGAAAGAATAGTTAATAAACTCGGTAGGGGGTTATTATCGGGGCGATGATCCGAGTGACGCCGCGCATCGCCCTCGACGAGAGCGAGATAGAGGAACATTACATCCGCGCCAGTGGGCCGGGCGGTCAGAACGTCAACAAGGTGGCGACGGCGGTACAGCTCCGCTTCGCCGCCGCCGTTTCGCCAGCGTTGGACGAGGGCGTCCGGAGGCGGCTTGCGGTCCTGGCCGGACGGCGCATGACCCGGGACGGCGTGCTGATCATCACTGCCGAGCGGTTCCGCACGCGCGAGCGCAACCGCGCCGACGCGCTGGCGCGGCTCCTCGACCTCATCCGCCGTGCCGCGATCGTGCCCAAGACGCGACGCGCGACGCGGCCGAGCGCCGCGTCGCGCGAGCGCCGGCTCGCCACCAAGGCGGCGCGCGGACGCACCAAGCGCTTGCGGCAGGCGCGGACAGAGAGCGAGTGAGCGAGAGGGCTCGTGCCGGAAGCCTTGAGGAGACCCGGCTGATCAAAGAGGAGGTGTGTCATGGAAACGCTCATCGCCACGCGTCGCGAGCTGCTGATCGCGCCGCTGCTTGCGGCCATGCCGACGGTGCTCGCCGCCGGTGCAGCGGTCGCGGCGCCCGATCCCAGCATGACCATCGTCAAATTGCCCGCGCAGCTGAGCTGGACGGCGCCGCCCGATGTCCCCGCCAACAGCGTCGAGAACGCCCCGCTCTGGAGCAAGCCTTCGGCGCCCGGGCTCTATTACTACCTGGTGAAATGGCATCCCGGCTATATGAGCGCGCCGCATTGGTATGAGGAGGATCGCTACTGCGTGGTGGTCTCCGGCACTTGGTGGGTGACGAGCGGCGCCAAATTCGATCCCGACAGCACCGTGCCGGCGCCGGCCGGCACCTTCGTTCGCCGCGTCGCGCGTACGCCGCATTACGATGGCGTGAGGAAAGACGGCACGGAGCCCGCAATCATCGCCATCTGCGGCATGGGGCCGATCACCTTCCACAATGCGGAGCCCGGGACGCCGGGGTGGCGCAAGCTCTGATCCGAGTTCTCCCTGCGGCGCGTGATGGCGCTAGGGCCAAAACCCAATAAAACGCGCCCATCCACCACTGCTTTCGGACCAAT
>JASHUO010000777.1 GCA_030039975.1 Alphaproteobacteria bacterium | reverse complement strand
GTCGCCGAGGGCAATGTCGGCTTGATGCAGGCGGCCGAGAAATTCGATCCCGATCGCGGCTTCCGCTTCGCGACCTACGCGATGTGGTGGATCCGCGCCTCGATCCAGGAATACATCCTGCACTCCTGGTCGCTGGTGAAGATGGGCACCACCGCGGCGCAGAAGAAGCTCTTCTTCAACCTGCGCAAGCTGAAGGGTCAGATGGCCGAGCTCGATCAGGGCGATTTGCCGCCCGAGGCGGTGACCAAGATCGCCACCGAGCTCGACGTGCCGGAAGCGGAAGTGATCGAGATGAATCGCCGGCTCGCCGGCGGCGACAACTCGCTCAACGCGCTGATGAGCGGCAGCGGCGCCGACAGCGACAGCGAATGGCTCGACATGCTGCCGGACGATGCGCCGAGCCAGGAGACCATCATCGGCGACCGCAAGGAGCTGCAGCAGCGCCGCCAGATGTTCGATGTCGCGCTGAAGAAGCTCAATCCGCGCGAGCGCGACATCATCTTCGAGCGCCGGCTCAAGGACAAGCCCTCGACCCTGGACGAGCTCTCGCACCGCTACGCCGTGTCGCGCGAGCGCATCCGCCAGATCGAGATGCGCGCCTTCGAGAAGCTGCAACGCGCCACGCGCGAGCAGACGCGCCTCACCCGCCAGGACAACCGCGCGCTGGCGGTAGCGTAGAGGAAGTCGTCAGTTATCAGTGATCAGTCGTCAGTTGAGTGCAGCTGGCGACTGAAAGCGTGTCCGCCTGTCCTGGGATGCCCGGCGCGGGTTTCATCGCACCAGCACAGTGCCAACATTGGCTTTAGGACAGCCGGGTTCAGTGACACGGACCGGCGGCTACCACACACCGGCAGGTGGAAGATGAAGGCAATCATTGTGACGGACCAAGCGGCGGTAACGGCCGGGATGAAGCTGGTGGAGCGGCCCGAGCCGCCGGCAGCGATAAACGACGTCATCGTTCAGATTCATGCGTCGGGATTCGTCCCGACTGAGATGGCATGGCCCTCGACCTGGACCGATCGCCGCGACCGTGACCGGACACCGTCGATCCCCGGCCACGAGCTGGCCGGAGTGGTCACCGCTCTCGGCTACGGCACGACGGGACTGTCGGTAGGACAGCGAGTGTTCGGCCTCGCCGACTGGTATCGCGACGGCACCCTGGCGGAGTATGTAGCCATCGAGGCACGCAACCTCGCGCCGCTCCCGGGCGACGTCGACTTCACGGTGGGCGCGAGCCTGCCAATCTCGGGCCTCACCGCGTGGCAGGGACTGTTCCAGCACGGCCGCCTTCAGGCGGGGCAGAGCGTCCTCGCGCACGGCGCGGCAGGCGCAGTCGGGACGATGGTAACGCAACTCGCGCGCGAAGCTGGCGCGTATGTCATCGGAACCGGACGCGCGGCCGACCGTCAGAAAGTGCTCGACTTCGGCGCGCAGGAGTTCGTCGACCTCGACGACGATGCGCTGGAAGATGTCGGCAGCGTCGATCTGGTGTTCGATGTCATCGGCGGCGACATCCAGAAGCGGTCCGCAGGCCTGGTTCGAGCTGGAGGAACACTGGTGTCCGTCGTCGGGCCGACCGAGGCGCGGCCCGACGACGGCCTGACGATCGACTTCGTTGTCGAGTCCGATCGTGCCCAACTGAGTCAGATCGTCCAGCGGGTGCGTGACGGACGACTGCGGACGAACATCGGCAACATCGCGACCCTCGACGACGCCGTCGCCGCCTTGAACCCGACCGAGCGACCCAAGGGCAAGACGATCATCCGCGTTCGTCCGTGAGCGACACGCGCCTATCGATGCACGCGGCCGGCCGGCGCTGTCCAGATCGGCCGGCTTCGTCCTATCAGACGCGGCGGGGGCAACCTGGGAAACTACCAATCGACTAATAGATTAGCTGGGACAACGGGATAAGCCGCCTGGCGGCTGATAGCTGACAGCTGACGGCTGACGGCTATAGTCTGAAAATTTATGAATAAGACTGGCGCTTCGGCCACGGTCGCGGCAGTTGGCACGCCCCCCGAGGGCGTTCGATCGATTTACGTGTCAGGTGACTGCGAGGTCGACCTGGCGCGGCGTGAACTTCGTGTTCACCGCTCGCCCGTACCGATGGGTGGGCGCGCCTTCGAGTTCATGGAAGTTCTGGTCCGGTCGGCCGGCGAGCTTGTGACCAAAGACGAATTGATGAGCCGGCTCTGGCCCGGTGCCTTCGTCGCAGAAAATACGCTTCAGGTGCACGCCGGAGCCGTGCGCCGGGCGCTCGGTCCCTATCGGGGTTTGTTGAAGACCGAGTCGCGCCGCGGCTATCGCCTGCTCGGTGCGTGGGCTGTTCGGGACAGCAACCCCGCAGCGCCGCCGGTCGGGCTGCGGCAGATACGCGCAACCCGGACCAACTTCCCGGCGAGCATTGCGCCACTGATCGGGCGATCGATGGCGCAACAAAGGTTGCAGAATCTCGTTTCCGCCTATCGCCTCGTGACCCTGACGGGACCGGGCGGCATTGGCAAGACCGTCCTCGCCTTGGAGGTCGCGCGCCGGGTCGTCGGCGAGTTCGCCAATGGTGGTGCGCTTGTCGAACTCGCATCGCTGTCGGATCCCGACATTGTGCCATCTGCAGTCGCCGGCGCGCTGGGGCTGACACTGGCAGGCGAAGCAATTTCCACCGAAGCCGTGGCGCGAGCCGTCGGCGATCACAAGCTTCTGCTGGTCCTCGATAACTGCGAACACGTCATCGACGTGGTGGCGCGCTTGGCCGAGACCTTCTTGCGCCTATGTCCACGCACGACGATCCTCACCACAAGCCGCGAGGTTCTGCGGATCGAAGGCGAGTACGTCTATCGCGTTCCGCCGCTCGACGTGCCGGCGATCGGACGGGAGGAACCGGACCATGTTCTGAGCCAAAGTGCGGTGGAGCTTTTCATCGCCAGAACGAAAGCGCTGAACTCAGGCTTCTCACCGGACGCGGCAAACCTGCCACGGATTGCCGCGATCTGTCGCGATCTCGACGGCATTCCGCTCGCCATTGAATTTGCGGCGGCGCACACCGCCGCGCTCGGCGTCGAACAAGTGGCCGTCGGCCTGAGCGATCGCTTCGCGCTGTTGACCAGCGGACGCCGCGCCCCGGTTCCGCGGCATCGGACGCTCCGCACGACGCTCGATTGGAGCTATGACCTGCTGCCCGACGCGGAGCGGCGCTTGCTGCGCCATCTGGCCGTTTTCGCGGGCGGCTTCACGCTGCCGGCGGCGGCGGCCGTCGTGGATGGTGTCGAATCGCGCGTTGCGGATGGCATTACCAGTCTGGTTTACAAATCGCTTGTGACGCTGGATCGGTCAAGTGCAAGCGCACGCTGGAACCTGCTCGAGACGATACGGGCCTATGCGTTGGAGAAGCTCGCCGCGCATGCCGAGATCGGCGCGGCAGCGCGCCGTCACGCGGAATTCTACCGCGACCTGTTCGCGTCGCGTCGCCCGGACTCGCATAGTCCAGGTGAAGATATGGAGCAGTTTACCCGTGAGATCGACAACGTCCGTGCGGCGCTGGATTGGTCCTTCTCCCCCGCGGGAGACGCGGAAATCGGCGTCACTTTGACCGCTGCCTACGTGCCGGCATGGCTGCACGCCGGACTGCCAACCGAGTGCTGCGAGCGCGCCGAGCGTGCCATGAACAATCTGGCACCTGGAATGAAGGTCAGCGTGCCGTTGTTGATGCAGTTGCACTTTGCCTTCGGGCTCATGCCGGCCTACACGATGAGCCCGGTCGAGCCCGCGAAGGCGGCGCTGACCAAGGCGCTTGCCTTGGCCGAGCAGATCGGCGACCTCGAGGCCCAGTTTCAGATCCTTTGGGGCCTGTGGGTTCTCAACAATGAGAGCGGCGAATGCCATAGCGCATACGCCGTGACGAAGCAGTTGGCGCTCGTCGCCCGGCGCATTGGCGATCCGTCAGCGAGTTTGATGGTGCAACGCCTGCGCGGTTTCGTTCTCGAAATGCAGGGCGAACATCAACAGGCGCGGGAGTGCTCCGAACAAGTGGTTCGGCACTATGTCGCGCCGACGGATTGGCGGTTGACGGCCTGGGGCCAGTTCGATCAGCGCGTCCTGGCGCGCGCGATGCTGGCGCGAGCGCTGTGGTTCCAAGGCTATGCGGAGCAGGCCATGGCTCAGGCCCGGCTCAGCCTGGAAGAAGCACAGCGCACGAATTTTCCGTTGTCGATCGGCGAAGCGCTGCGGGTTGCGGTGTGCGATCTCGCGATGATGGCCGGCGATTTGGCGACCGCGGACCAGTCGATAACGCTGCTGGTCGCCATCGCGACCAGCCAAAACGCGCCGTTCTGGGGAATATTGGCGCGCTGCTTGCGGGGGAAACTGTTGGTCATCCGCGGTGAGTTCGCGCCGGGATCCGCGCTGCTGCGCACCGAGCTGGAGTTCTGCGAAAGGACGGGTTGGCCGATCTGGTACCCGGAATTCATCTGCGCCTTTGCGGAAGGCCTCGCCGGGCTCGGACAGTTCGCCGAAGCCCGCGTGGCGGTCGACAAGGGGCTCGCCGCCGCCGACCGTGGCGGAGAGCGCTTCTACTATCCCGAATTGCTGCGCCTCAAAGGAGAGTTGCTGCTGCGGCAAACCGTTGGTCAGCCCGGGTCCGACGCGGAGCAGAGCTTTTCGGCCGCGCTCGGCTTGGCCCGGCGACAGGGAGCTCTCGCCTTGGAGCTGCGCGCGGCACTCAGTCTCGCGCGCTTACGCGTGACCCAGGGTCGACAGGACGAGGCGAGACGACTGTTGGCACCCATCTACGATCGGTTCACGGAAGGCTTTGGGACGGCGGATTTGCGCGCCGCCCGCGACATGCTCGAGGCGCTTCCCTGATAGCTTCGCCTTCCGAGCGAAGCAGCCCGTCTCTCGGAATCGGCCGCTGTCCCATCCTCGCGTCACATCTGCAGAAACTCACCGCTCGCGACATGGCGCAAGATGCCGGCGACGCTGTGTAGTTCCTCCGCTTCCTCGCGCTCGCGCGCCGTCCGTGGTGGCGCGCCGGAGATCCAGGCGCCAAGCTGGCGACCGCGGTAGAAACATTGCTCACCGATGCCGTACCGTTCAGCTTGATAGCGCTGGAGGGCCGCCGACAGGTCGCCACGATCGGCTTCGAGCGCTCTTGCCAGCGAGAGCGCATCGCCCGCGGCCTTGGTGGTGCCGTAGCCGACGTGAGGCCGGGCAACCACGGCCGCATCGCCGATCAGCGCCACTCGCCCGAAGGTGAATTGCGGCGAAAGCAGGTCGTAGATCGGCGTGAAGAACGGGCGCTCAATCTTCTCCAACACATGAAGCAATTGCGGTGCGATGGCGGTCCTGGCTGCCGCCCGCATGCTGGCGATCACTTCTTCGCGAATGAATGTGGGAGAGATGCCCATCGGGTGATAACGACCGGTGGCATCCGTCAACATGGCGTCGAGATCGGCCTCGCTCGCCCGCCGGTACCAGACCCAATTGTAGCGGCGGTTGCCTTTGCGGAGATCGTTGTTTTTGCCGGCAATCGGATAGCCGAGAACCTCGGCTCCCTGCGGAAAATGGAAGGTGAAGCGGTCGAACACGGCGTCTCGGATGTCCGGTTGCAACGCTGCCTCGTCGGCCAGCCCTCGCCAGATCAGATAGCCGCTGTATTGCGGCGTGATCGCGGGCAGGAACTGCTGGCGCACGGTTGAGCGGAACCCGTCTGCGCCGATCAACAACTCTCCTTCAACGCTACGCCCATTCTCAAAGATTGCTCGCACGCCGGCGGCGTCTTGCTCGATAGCGGCGAGGGTGTGATCAAGGTGGTAGTAGCTGTCGGGCACAATCCTCCGCACGAGCTGGTAGAGCCGGTCCCAGGACGTCACCGTCTGCGGAAAGGGCCGCCGGCCTATGACGGTTCCTGATTCGTCGAAGGCGAGGCGCTCGCCGACCTCGATACCGATCGCGTTTGTCCCGGCTCCGCTCTCTTCAAGAGCCTCGAGGAGTTCGGAATGACAGACGATTCCGGCGCCACGCCCCTCAAGTTCGACGGGCGAGCGCTCGAAGACGTCGACCTGCCAGCCTCGGCGGCGCAGTAAAGCCGCCGCGAGGAGTCCCGAGGTCGAGCCACCGACGATAATTGCCCGTCGGGCTGTATCACTTGGCGAGTCGACGACCATGGAGTTCTCCTTCAGAGGTGGGTGGCGTGGAGTTGCAGGCATCACCAGGCTGGCTTGAGGCGGCTTCATACTGCCGCTGGAATTCGGTAGAGCCGGCCGGTCGCCTGCAGCGTTTCTATCGTCCACGGCGCGCCGACGCCGCCGATCACCCAACCGAGGATCGCCCAGAGATCCTTGTCGACGGCGGCATCGTCCAAGGGCTCTAAGGCGTCGACGATCGCGTAGATCTCCAGGCCCGAAGGGAACGGTTCCCCGCTCCGCCCAATGAACACCAGTGCATACGCCAGCCCAGACGGCGCACGGACAAAACCCGGTTCGGACAGCGCAATCCGATCGAGATCGAAGGTCCGTGCAAAAAAGGCGCGGAATTCCGGATAATGTCCGAGCCTATCCTCCGTGAGCACCAGGGAACGGCGCGTACCCCCGGCTTCCGGGTTCGCAATCACGACGGTGTCGGTCATCACGTGCCTCCTTGCTGATCCAGGCGAGCGAGGAAAGCGCTGATCAGCCTGCCGATCTCGTGGCCGGAGTCTTCCTGCAGAAAGTGCCGACCCGTCACCAGGTGCGGGCCCTCGGCATGCGGGAGGAGCTGTTTGAAGCGGGCGGCGAAGGTTGCCGCGTCAAATACCTCGTCCTCACGCCCCCAAATGATCAGTGTCGGCAGTCTGGTTTTTGCCAGCTCCGCCTCGAGCCACGCGAACCGGGCCTGGGCGCGGGCGGTGTCGTCGAGCGGAATCCAACGGGGCCATGTCCAGGTGAGAAGGCGGGTTTCGTAATCGGGCAGAACCGCATCATAGGCGGCCTGAGCTTCGCGGCGGAATTTGTCGCGATCGACGACCGACAGATACACCCCGCGTCGCGCTAGGACGTTATGCCGGCCCAACAGATAGGGGCCTACCAGCGGCGCATGCATGATCCGCCACGGAAAGAGGCGCGTGTGGAACTCTGCCGGCGGCGTCGGCCAGGCCCAGGTGCTCATGACCACCAGCGCACGCACCCGTTCCGGATTGCTCATCGCAAAGGACAATCCGGTCGGTCCTCCCCAGTCATGACAGACCACGGTCAGGCGTCGTAGATCGAGCTGACGGACCAGGCCCGTGAGGTTGGCGATATGCCCGTCCAGGCTATGCGCCTGCTCGCGTGCCGGCTTCTCCGACAGGCCGAAGCCAATCATGTCTGGGACAACCACGCGGCGCCCGGCTTCCAGCAGCGGCGGTATGACGTCGCGATAAAGAAAGCCCCAGGTCGGATTGCCGTGCAGCAGCAGAACAGGGTCGCCCGCGCCCTCGTCGACGTAATGCATCCGCCAACCGTTGACCCGCATGTCCCGACTGGCGAAACGCCATTTGTCCTGAAAGCCCTCGATATTCGCCAGGGAGTTTGCGGTCATGCGCCGATCCTTCGTGGTTTCGTGGAAGCCTTGGCGCCTTCCGGGGCTTGACCCAGGAAGGCTGATACATCGTGGCTGCCGCCGCTCAAGGAAAGAACGCCAGCGCTTGGCCGTTCAGTCGGGCCATGTGCACAACCGCGCCGAGGCATTTGCCGGTATCGAAATCGAACGCGACGACCTCATCCAGAGCGACGCAGTAGAGCCGCCCGTCTTCCCGGAACCTGAGGCCTCGCGGCCGCCGGAATTCGGCCCGTCCGTCAGCCGAAAAGACGCGGACGAGAGATCCGTCCGCGGCGTCGTATTCGCGAATCGTGGTAACCGCCGCGGGCGCGGCGAACGGGTGCTCGCTCGAGACCAAGATGTTGCCGCTGGGTGCAATGGCCAGATCCAGAGGACTGAGCTCAGGATCCCTGACGCGCCAGGACGGCAGCACTCGTCCGCGGGGATCAAAGGCGACGATGGTATTTTCGCCTACGCCGTCCGGCCCTATGCCCGAGGCAAGGAAGAGCCGGCCGTCACGCCCGAACGCAAATCCGCGCGGGAACGGCACGACGCCGGCTGGCAACGCGGCTTCGCCAGCCGCGTCCAGCTTGGGTGAAAATGCCATGATCGTACGTGCGCCGCGCAGTCCTACGTGATAGCGGCCGTCGCGACCGAAATTGCCGCCGCCCGGATTGAGGCCTCCGATCGTCCCGGTGTCGCGAACGACCGTCCCGTTGCGGTCGATCGCCAGCACGCGATCAGCGCCGCTATTGAGAAAGAGCAATCCTTCGTCCGGACTCACGACCAGTCCGCGTGGATCGGAAATGCGCCGGTCACTGCAGAACGTGCCCAGCGGCTTGCCGTCCGCATCGAAGGCGAGAAGCGCTCCATATCCATCGCCATTGATGCCGTGCGCGCTGGTGACGAGGAGCGGCATGTGAACCGCCTTTCTCTGAGGGGACGATGGCGGCTCACATCACCTTCTCGACCGTAATCGGCAGATCGCGCACCCGCTTGCCGGTCGCGTGATAGACCGCATTGGCGATCGCCGGCGCGACCGAGACGGCTGTCAGCTCGCCCAAGCCCTTGGCGCCGAGTGGGCTTGCGTCGGCGTCGAAATCGCCGACGAAATGCACGTCGAGATCGGGGATGTCGGCGTTGCTCGGGACGAGATATCCGGAGTAGTTCCGGTTGAGGAAGCGTCCGAGCGCCGGGTCTGTCTCCGATTGCTCGAGGAGCGCTTGGCCCACGCCCCAGATGATGCCGCCGATCGCTTGGCTGCGCGCCGTCTTGGGGTTGATGATCCGGCCGGCATCGTAGGCTCCAACGAAGCGACGCAGACGCACCAATCCCAGCTCGGGGTCGACGCGAACCTCGGCATAGACGGCGCTGAAGCTGAAGACGGCCTTCGGTCCCTCCGCCTCCGGCACCGGATCGTAGTTCCCGTCGCCGATCAGGTGGGGAAGGCCGTTGCGCGTCAAGAGCTCGGCGTAGGTGACGCCGACATTCCTCTGCGCCAGCCTCAGCATGCCATCGCCGACGTAGATGTCGTCGGCCTTGGTGCCGGCAAACGGCGCATCCCGGCCGGTGAGCGCGAGCTCGATCGCCTTGTCGCGCGCCGCCTTTGCCGCCAGCATGACCGAGGCGCCGGCGTTGGCCATCGTCGCCGAGCCGATCGAGGCATGCGAGGGCGGTAGCCGCGTATCGCCAAGCCGCACCGTCACGCGCTCCGGCGCCACACCCAGCGCATCGGCGGCGACCTGCCGCAGCACGGTATAGGTACCGGTGCCAAGCTCATGCGTGCCGATCTCGACCAGCGCCGACCCGTCGCGGTCGAGGGTGACGCGCGCCTTCGCCGGCCAGCGCCAATGCGTGTAGATCGCCGACGCCATGCCCTGGCCGATGAGATAGCCTCCCTCCCGCATCGAGCGCGGCTCGGGAGAGCGCTTCTCCCAGCCGAAACGCGCCGCGCCCTCGATGAGGCATCGGCGCATCGCGCGCGTCGAAAACGGCCGGCCGCTATGCGGGTCGATCTCGGTGTCATTGCGGAGCCGCAGCTCGACCGGGTCGATGCCGGCGGCGTAGGCAAGCTCGTCCATTGCGCCTTCCAGCGCCCAATGCCCCAGCGCCTCGTGCGGCGAGCGCATGGCCGTCGGCGTGTTGCGATGGACATGCACGATCTTGTGATTGGTCGCGATTCCGCCGCTTGCGCTCCAGAGCGAGCGGGTCGAGAGCGCCGCGTATTCGATGTAGTTGTCGAACATCGAGCTCGGCGAGATGCTGTCGTGGCGGATGCCGGTCAGCTTGCCGCTTTTGTCGGCGCCGAGCGCAATCGTCTGAATCGTCGCCGCCTGGTGTCCGACCATGGCGTACATCTGGGCGCGGGTGAGCTGCAGGTGGACGGGTCGGTTGAGAAGCTTCGCGGCGAGGCTCGCCAGCAGCGTATGCGGCCAGACATAGGCTTTGCCGCCGAAGCCGCCGCCGAGATATTCGCAAATGACCGTGATCTTCTCGGCTGGGATGCCGAGTACGATCGAAATCAGCTCCCGCGTCCCATAGAGGTGCTGGGTCGTCTCGTAGAGCGTGAGCGAGCCGTCGGCATCCCACATTGCCGTCGTGGCGTGCGGCTCCATCTGGTTGTGGTGGCGATCGGCGATGCTGTAGGTCTGTTCGATCCGCACCGCGCCCGCTGCGATCCCCCGTTCGGCGTCGCCCACCGCGGAAGCGACGGGCCAGAGAAACTGCGGCGGGTCGATCGCCGCTTTCGCGGTGTCGCGGCCGAAGACAATGGGCGGTGATTCCTCGTATTCGACTTGGATCAGCGTCCCGGCATGCGCGGCTTGGTCGCGGGTTGCCGCCACGACAAGTGCGACCGGCTGGCCTGCGTAGTAGATGCTATCGTCCTGAAGCGGCAGATGCCCCTGTCCGTGCGGGCGGAGGTGGCTCCACGGCTTCGGTGTCGGATTCATCCGCGGCAGGTTGAGATGGGTGAAGACCGCTAGCGCGCAGGCATTTTCCGCGGCGCTCGTGTCGATCGACAGGATCCGGCCGTTGGCAATCGGGCTATGAACGATGACGGCGTGTGCGGCGCCCGAAAACCGCCGATCCGCCGTATAAGAGGCGCGGCCGCTCACCTTGAGTCGCCCCTCGGCGCGCGAGAGCGGCTGTCCCACGGCATTCATGCTCGTTCTCCCGCGATCTGCAGCGCGCGTAACGCGACGCGCTGCGCAAGCTCAATCTTGAAGGCGTTATGCGCGAGCGGCCGAGCGTCGCCGAAAGATGCAGCGATCGCCCGCGCAAGCGCGCCGGGATCATCGAGCGAGACGCCACTCAGCGCCGCTTCGGCCGCCGTAAGGCGCCACGGCTTCGGCGCCACGCCGCCGAGCGCGAGCCGCACCGAGCGGAGGCGCCGCCCATCGACGGCGACCGCTGCGGCCGCAGAGACGAGCGCGAACTCATACGATTGACGGTCGCGGAGTTTGAGATAGTGCGAAGCGCGCCCCTCGGGGCTCGGCGGCACCTCGATGGCGACGATCAACTCACCGCGCTTCAGCACGGTCTCGGTCGCCGGCGTGGTCCCCGGGAGGCGGTGAAATTCGCTGAACGGGATCGACCGTTCGCCACTCGCCCCGCGGACGATGACATGCGCGTCGAGCGCCGCCAACGCCACCGCCAAGTCCGACGGGTTGGTAGCGACGCAGACATCGGACCATCCGAAGATGGCGTGATTGCGATTGAGCCCATGGCGTGCCGCGCAACCGGAACCCGGTCGTCGCTTGTTGCAAGGAAGGTCGTCTTCATCGCGGAAATAGGCGCAGCGCGTCCGCTGCATGATGTTGCCGCCGATCGAGGCCATGTTGCGCAGCTGGCCGGAGGCTGAGAAGAGCAGCGCCTCGGTGATGACGGGAAAGCGTTTCCGGACCTCGGGGTGCACGGCTACGTCGCTCATCCGCGCCAACGCGCCGATGCTCAGCCCGCCTTCCGGGCGTGCGTCGATCCGCGCCATGTCGGGAAGACCGTTGATGTCGAGCAGGCGCGCGGGAAGGGTTGCGCGGTCCTTGATGAGCCCGAGGAGGTCAGTGCCGCCCGCGATGAAGGCGAGTTCGGGGTCTTGGGCGTGAGCCGCGATCGCGGCTGTCGCGTCATGCGCCCGCAATAGCGCGAAGGGATGCATCGTTCAGCTCCGCGTTGCCGCTTCGGCCACGGCGGCAACGATGTTGGGGTAGCAGGAGCAGCGACAGAGATTGCCGCTCATGCGCTCGCGGATTTCCGCCTTCGACAGATTCGCTAGGCTGATGGGCCGCTGCAGATCGGCCGTCGCCGCGCTCGGCCATCCGGCTTTCGCCTCCTCGATCACGGCGACGGCAGACATGATTTGGCCGGGCGTGCAGAAGCCGCATTGGAAGCCATCCTGCTCTATGAAGGCGGCTTGGACGGCGTGAAGCTGGCCGTCATGCTCCAGCCCCTCGATGGTGGTGATCTGCTTCCCCTCCTGCATCGCCGCCAGCGTCATGCAGGAAAGGATGCGGCGGCCTTCGACATGGACGGTGCAGGCGCCGCACTCACCGCGGTCGCACGCCTTCTTCGTCCCCGTCAGCGCCAGGTCCTCGCGCAGCGCATCGAGCAGCGTGGTGCGCGGCTCGACAGCCAGGCGGCAGGCGCGACCATTGACGGTGAGAGCGACTGCCACGCGCTGTTCGCCGAGCTCCGCCCGACGCGTCTCGCTCATTGCGCCCTCGCGCGCGCGACATCGGCGGCGCTGATGCCCTCGAGCGCAAGGCCGTATCCGACGCCCTCGTCGATGATCCGGCGAAGCTTCTGCGTCATCGCGATGCGCGTGTAGCGCGTCGCCAGCGGCGGCAGCTTCGCCAGCCCTTCCGCGATCTCGCGGGCGCGCGGCAGAAGCTTCTCGGCCGGCACGATTTCGTTGACCGCCCCCCATTCCTTGGCCGTCGCGGCATCAAGCTCCTGCCGCGTCAGAATGAAATAGCGCCCGCGTATGGTGCCGATCGCCTCCTGCCAGAGCAGCTGGACCCCGTCGCCCGAGACGATGCCGAACTCGAAATGCGGCTTATCTTGAAACACCGTCGAAGGGGCGGCGAGAACAATGTCGGCCAGCAGAAGATATTCCGAATGCAGCCGCACCGGGCCGTTCACCGCGGCAATGAGCGGCACCTCGATGTCGAGCAGATTCATCAGGACTTTTTTGCCCTCGCGGTAAATCTTGTCGTAGCCTTGGGGGGTAAAGAAATCGAAGCCGTCGAGCTCGATCTGCTCCATGAAGGCGTCGCCGCTCCCCGTCAGGATGACAACGCGGTTCTCGGGATCGGAGCCTATCGCGTGAAAGAGATCGACGAACTGCTCATGCGTATGCCCGTTGAAGACGAGTGTGCCGCCATTGGTGTGAAGTGAAACTTCGAGAACGCCAGTTTTCGATCGGACGAGGCGTGCATTGGCGAAACTGTTGCGATAGGTGTCAAAGC